>JAFDYM010000443.1 GCA_018267435.1 Bacteroidota bacterium
TTACGTCTCGCTTAGTAAAAACAATACGATTTGTATAAGGGGTGCCATTATTACTAGCATAGTCAACACTTTTTGCTCCATCAATTATCAAATTAGGAGGTAATTTATTTTCAAGATTTTGCTTAATTTCATCACGAAGCGTGCCAAAATCATAGGGTGGCAATGTGAATTCGAATTGAAATATTTTCTCTAAATAGGTAGTATAATTGTGTTTGTTAATTTCCTTTATAGCTTCCTCAACATAACCTTTATCATAAGAAACAATATACACGATGTTGTTAAAGTCAGCTGTATTTCTAATAATCCTTAGCACTTCCACAATTTCTTTCTTATCTAATCTATCTAAATCGTCGATAAATATTATAAACTGCTTATTAGTCTCTTTTATAGACTGATTTATAGATTCGTATAATTCACCTTTATCCTCCGCCGCATTTGATACAAATGCATCTATCGCTTTGGTAAGTGTGTTTTCATCTATCTTTGTAAGTGTATTTGAGTATTGAGATAACTTGTTAGATAAATTCACGTCATAAGATTGAACTTCACCAATAAGTACACTAAAGAAATCTTCGATTATTTTAGTTGGTGTAGAACTACGCCAAGGATTAAAGTTAATTATAACTCTATTGTTCCCATCTATCGAGTTATGTACCAAATTACAAAATGAAGTCTTTCCACTACCCCATTCTCCGTTGATACCTATTGCAAGCGACTTAGCATCTCTATCTGGAATTTCTGATTGAATTTTCTTTGCCAACTCAATCGCAAATTGGTTTCTTCCAAACAAATCTTGACTATGGTCAGTTATAGGGGAATCAACAATGAAAGGGTCGTCGTGATATTTTGGACGTAGTAAAGGGGTTTTCCATGTATATATTGCTATCGCTAAAAACTCAAAGTATATTAGTGAAATAATATCAATGTATTTTACTGAATGCGCAAAATAAAATGAAGAATACCAATACCAATCAGCAACATATCTGTAATACAAAAAAAACAAGTAAGAAAAAGTGATAATGCAAAAGGAGGTCTTAGTGATCCTTTTCTTATCATCTAATAACTTTTTTAGTACTACAAGAGATGTTAAGGCAAAAAGAATAATACCACAATCTATAAAAGCAGCTGATTTAATAACATCTAATACCCCAATAACTACTATTGTGTCATAAATAGCTATAATATTTTTTCCAAATATTATTGATAATGCCGTTATAAAAGAAAAAGGAAGTAAATACTTGAGGTCTTTTTTGTTCATCATTACTCCATTTTAGTCATCAAATTTTTGCCTGTTATAGTAGAAGCGGTAAGTAGTCCACTGACCAATGCACCACCTACCCCACAGCTTACAATATCCTGCCCTGTTAAGTAGAAGTTCTTCACTGGCGTTTTAGGCTCTAGGAATGTTTGCTCGAAACGCTTCATGTCGTGGTCTATGCCATATAGCTCGCCGTATTTGTAGTTTACGAAGTGCTGCGTGCTAAGTGGAGTGCTTAACTCATAGTAATCTACCTTGCCACGTAGTTGTGGTTCTTGCTCGTATAGTTTTTCCAACAAGCGTTGGGCTAGTTTATCTTTCACGGCCTCATAGTCGGCACCGCGCTTTTTCCAGCGCGTATCTTCCCACTGTGCATACCATTCATACGGGGCAAGGGTTATTATTTCCAGCGTGCTACGCTCTGGGTGGCGCTTCTCCCAATCAGGGTCTTTAGCGGCAGGGAAGGATACATACACCACAGGTATTTCCGCATCGGGGTTCTTTAGGTACTCCGTTATGTTCCTATCGTGGTCGTAGTTATCGGGAAATATCCAGTAGTTAGCTGTACCCAAGTTCAATTCACTCTTAGGGTGGTTCATACCTACATATAGGCACACGTGCCCTACCGATGGCTTTACGCCTTTCAATAGTTCATCAAACTTATGCTTCACACGTACATCTTGCGGTAGCAAACGCTGATAAGTGTTGAGTATACCTGCACTACTAACTATAGTAGGCGCGAAGTACTCCTTACCATCTTCTAGGCGCACACCTATGGCCTTGTTGTCCTTCACTATAACCTCTTGCACGGGCGCATTTATGAACACATCGCCACCTGCGGCTTGCACTATAGGTGCTATGGTTTCAAATATCCTAGCCGAGCCTCCTACAGGGTAGTTGCCGCCTTTTAGGTAGTGCTTTACTAAGCTGGCGTGCATTAAAAAGCTGCTCTCGGCAGGTGGCAGGCCATAGTCGCCAAACTGCCCTGTAAGCACTGCTATCAGCTTCTCGTTTTTGGTAATGGTGCGCAGCATTTCTAAGGTGCTTTTGTTCCCCTTCATTGCCTTGCGCATCAACCACGGGCCCATTACCCAACGCATAATAGTTGGCATACCCTTAACGGCGAAACGCATACTACCTTCCTTCTGCGTTTTTCGTATCAAGGCTACGTAATCGTCTATCGATTTTTGATCTTCAGGCGCAGGGAAGTACTCTTTCATCTTCGCCTTAAATTCATCATCGCCTTTGCGGTACTCGTACACTTGTTTGCCGAAAATCATCTTGTCGTACACATCGCCCATATCGGCCCAATGCAGTTCGCCATTAGTTATGTACTTGAACATTTTGGCCAGCAATGTATATGGGCGATTCACCTCGCCAACATAGTGTACGCCTACGTCCCAATCAAATTTTTTACGGGTAAACACGTGGGTAAAACCACCTGGGGTGTAGTGCCTTTCTAGCACCAGCACCTTCTTGCCTTCCTTTGCTAAAAAAGCTGCGGTACTCATACCGCCTAGGCCCGAGCCTATTACTATAACATCGTACTCGCCAGTTATTTTCTCCTGTTTGTACGACTTGAATAATTGTTCCATATCAGGGGTTAAGATATAATAAGTGTAAACGAAAGACGAATATCTACACCTCTTATTTTAACCAAAAACTGTATATAAACCTACTAGGCCCTTACAGATGATAATCCCCCATCGGCATGTAATATCTGCCCTGTAATAAAGTCGCTGTTGTTTGAAAGCAGAAAGCAAACCAATGATGCTATATTTTCTGCATTACCATAGCGCTGCAGCGGGTGGCGCTTTTGTGCCAACTCCTTCTTCTCTTCTGTAGCTAACAGCTTTGCCGCCAAAGGGGTATCGGTAAGCGAGGGTGCCACTGCATTTACCCTAACCGTAGGCGCCAACTCAGCTGCCAAGCTACGTGTTAGGCCCTCTATGGCACCTTTAGCCGAGGCTATACTTGCATGAAAACCCATGCCTTGTGCTACTGCTACCGTACTAAAATATACGATAGATGCATCGCGCGATTTTTTAAGTGCAGGCAACACCGCTTGCGTAGTGCGCACCGCACCTATTAGGTTCACCTTCAGGTCGTTTAAAAAATCTTCTTCGGTAAACCTATGGAATGGTTTCAGGTTTATGGTACCAGGGCAGTATACAAAGCCATGCAGTGCATCTGGCAAGGTATCCATGTTATAGCTTGCTGCGTTTACATCGTTCTGCACAAAGGTTAAGTTGGCGGCATACAAAGCTTCGTTAGCATGGCGCGCCCATATCCATACACGGTGACCTTCGGCACATAGTTTTCTAGTTACATGTTCGCCTATACCGTGCGTACCGCCAATTACTAAGTAGTTTTTTGCCTGTTCCATAGTATTACAACAAGGCAGCTACAGGTATTGTTCTATGGCAATAATATCTTTTAATAAAACCTATCGAACTCCACATCGCCATCCACTTCGCCTACTACTATTTCATCGCAATAGAAACTGATGGTATCTGCATTTAGGTCGCATACTTTGTACTTGCCATCGGCCCAATCGTCATCATCTAGGCCGCGTATGTTAAAGTCCATTAGTTGCTGATAGGCCAAGTGCGAGAATTTGATATTGAGTAAACTTACAGCCTTAAAGGTAACAGCAGCCTCTACAAACGGCAAACCGAAATCGGGCCATGTACCGTCTTTTCTTTCCTGCGATAGCAAGGTAAGCGTAAGGTCGGTGTTGTCCGTCCACGCCATGCCTATTATAAATGCTACATCGCGGTCTCTCCATTCAGGTAAAACAGCTATCAATTTATCGAGGTTTCGTATGGCGTACATATTCCTAAATGTAAGCATATGCTAGCTATAAGCAAAAAATAAAAGCCCTGCGCACACCCATTGCGCAGGGCTAAACCCGGGGAAGGGTCATAGCAACAAGAAAAAGGTAAGTAGCGGCTTGTTTTTTAGAATAAGGCAGGTTGTGTAGTCATATTTCTCCTTTGCAGTTCGTCCTGCATTTTTTTCATAAGGCCCGGCAGGTTTAAGCCATACATAAAGCTGCTGCCATACACGTTTTGCAATTCATCATTGTCAAGCGACTTTAAGTAATCGTTCGTAGTGGTTTTTGGTCCTTTTATATTGGTATATTTTATTGCTTTCATGCCTATACTTTTAGTCGATTATTAATAGAAAAACTTACGTGTGGTGGCGGCGCTGTCTACGGCCTTTACATACAATAGGTTGGCATTGTTTTCGGCCTTGCTAAGTGTTATCTCCTTGGCTTCTAGTGCCTGTGTAGTGCCCATCATATCTATCAGGTTGATGGTGGCAGGCACTTGATGCGGCGTAGCAAAAAGCTGCTCTATGTGGCGCTTTACCTCGCGGCCGCTTTTGCCATTGGCAAGCAGCAATGTGTACAGGTGCGCGCGGCTGATGATGTACTCGGCCTCGGCATATTTTTTGCCCTGCTGCACAAAACCCAACAGCGAAATATTATCGCGGTTGTAGAACACGATTTCGTTTACGAAAATCTCGTTCTTGCTAAGCGTTGTGTTTTTGTTGTTTGTCATAACCTTGTTCCGTTGTGATTACGAAAACAAAATTGCGGTCGCGCTGCGCAATGTATTTGCGTAGTGAATTTTTTATTGTTTTTTTATGCGGTAGGGCTTTTCGCTTCACCCTTTAGGGAGTTAGAGGGTAAGCACAAAGGCTTAAAAAACTTAAA
>JAFDYM010000444.1 GCA_018267435.1 Bacteroidota bacterium
AAAAACCATTGTTTTTGCCACACATAACATGCAGGACGTGCTTACCTTGTGCACAAAGGCCATATACCTTGATAAAGAGATAAAATTTGCATCAACCGATCCTAGCGAGGTAGTAAATAAGTATTTAAAGGATGTAACAAGTGGTATGAAAACCTTCGACCCAACTTGGATACAACATGCCGACACCGCTACCAATACGCATATTGACTTATATACCTCAGCATTAACCGAAAAAGTAAGCAACAGCGACTTTAGACTAATAAGTGCATCGGTATACGCATTGGGTAAAGAGCTTAATGAAAGTATAACTATTGACGACCAAGTAACATTTGAGCTTGTATACGAAAAACTGCATAGCGAAGGAGCCGTTGAACTTGGCATTAAGGTATTCAGCCTTCAAGATACCATGTTGCTTGCAGATTCAAACACATACCGAAAGGATTATACTATTGCTGATGAAGAAAAAGGGAAGTACACACTTATAGGTTCTTTACCTTCTGGCTTTCTTAACCACGGTACTTATTACATAGGTTTAGTAGTATCGCTTAACAAGGTACATAAAGGTACTTGGCAAAATGTTTTGCGTTTTGACGTCCTACAAAGCGAATGGCGCAAAAAAGAGCCTTGGAGCACGCTGCCCGTACAAGTACTACCCCGGCTTCAATGGACAGTAAAAAAGGGTTAATTTTTTATTGCAGCCTCAATCTCTGCTAAGGTTACTGGTGCATTGTTATAACTTGCTTCTACCACTGTTGCTTTTGCAGTAGGTGGTGCCATTTCCGAATCTTCTCTTAACCTAGTATAGTAATAAGTAAAATCATCAATAGGGTGATGTACTTCTAAGGGTGTACCAGGTTGTTTCTGAAAATAAATATGGAACGGTGCTTGCTTGGGTAATATAGAAACTTGTACCACAACCCTAGGGCTATCTAAAGTATTAGCAGGCGAGCCATGTATGGTATTGTGGTAGAACAACAACGCTTCGCCAGCCTTCATAGGATAGCTTGTCATGTATGGCTTCAAGTCATCAATTATAGGTACATAGTTAGGGAAAAGGCATCCAGCACCTCTTACTTTACGGTTAATATTGTGACTGCGCTTTATAATCCACATAGCGCCATTGTCGGCATCTACATCTTGCAATGGCACCCACATGTTAAATGAACAAAACTTTGTTTCATCCACTATACTCCAATCTTGGTGCACGGGAAACGTAGTATCCTTTCCTTGTCGCTTTACAATAAACTGTTGGCTTACAGCCCGGTAGTTGGTAAAAGTACGGTCGGCAGCAGGCATAAATATATCATGCAAAGTATCTTTTACTTACAACTTATAATCAAGGTCGTTGCACCATATCGTCATATGTATCCCATCATACATAGCAGGTGGATCGTTTGTGCCATGCAACTCGCTATAAAATTCGCGTGCGCGCTTTAACTCATCAGCATTCAAAAAGGGGACCTTTATTACCCCATCTTCTTGTAGCTGCTTCTCATACTCCTTATTAATAAATAAATGGCTATCCATTAGTTGAACAGTGATTTTAGTTTTGTCATAAAGCCAGTAGTGGCTTCTTCCGCCTGTACCGCAGTTTCTACCGCTACAGGTTCCTGTATCATGTTACAAGCCTCCATATCGGTACTTGCTATATGGTTTACAGGCATTATACCGTTGGCTTTGCATATAGTGTCAAAGCTTTCTTCATCTACATTCGGAAATACATCGTCTACAAACTTTAAAGTTTTACCAGTTTCTGGTTTTACATGGCAGTTAACAAGAAAATTAGGGTGCGTTAATAGGTAATCATCGCTATGCTCTACAATCTCAATTTGCGAGTTTGGATCTTCTGGCTTCTTCCAACAGGTTTGCAGTACCGCCTCTTTTGGAAATACGCCCGAAATAGCCACCACCCTCTCGCTACCCGATAGGTTGGGCAATGAATTATGTATGATACGATTATCGAAAATTACAGCTTCACCGGCCTGTAAGTATAGTGGTGTTAAATACTTCTTCACCGCTTTATGTATACCATCGTAAGGTGCGGCAAAAGAAATGCTACGGTAAGGCGAGAACAGCTTATGGCTGCCAGGCATTACGCACATAGCGCCGTTAGTGTCATCAATGTTATGTAAGGGCACCCAAAAACTTAACGGCGAATACTTGAACTCATCTAGCCCTGTAGTATCTTGATGTACATAAAACTCGCTTTTGGGTCCCGATGCTTTTATTACAAATGAGTTAAGCATTACCTTATAGTTGCTCAATAGCTTATCAAAGTAAGGTTGAAGTATTAAACCTATCTCATCGTGTACTTTTTTACGGTAGTTTAAATCGTGCGAGTATACACTGTAAAACATACCCCCTTCGCCATTAGCTATTTTGTGTGTTTCAGCATACAGGGCTTTTAAATTTGCCAAGTCAGTATCGCTTAGTAGCTTTACCACAGCGTAACCATCATTATCTAGCTTACTGCGCAACTGTTCATCTACTATATACGAGTGCGAAACGGGTTTCCAAGGGTTATTTAGATAGAAATTTGTACTGTTTTCCATATTGTTGTTCTACTACTTCAAATTTAACTGCTTTATTGCTATTGTGTGAATTATTTTAGGGTATATGCCAATAATAACATGCATCTTTCTTCCTAAATTCAATAGCTCAACACCCTGGCAATTTGATAGCTAACTACATACACTTTGTTTTTAACAAACTACGCGTTAACGATGCTTGGCGCTACAAGGTGCCTGTGCTTATTACTGTGCCTTATTGGGTTATCTACCATTACCAAACCCCGTTTTTGCCAGCGCTGTTTTTTATCGCTTTATCCTTTACTACCATTATAGGTATTGCTGCCTATGCATATACCCTTAACGATTGGTCCGATATAGAAAAAGATGCAGCTGCAGGCAAACCAAATGCCATGGCAGCACTTAGCAATAGTAACAGGGTTATTTTGTTAGCTGCTTTCTTTGCACTGGCAGTTACACCTTGGTTTTTCTTTCCCTATACCCCACTTACTATTGGCTTGCTTATACTTGAACTCGTACTTTTTGCGCTATATTCCTTCCCCCCTTTCAGGCTTAAGGAAAAACCCATACTGGGTATACTTACCGATACAAGTTATGCGCACGTACTACCTTGCCTTCTGGCAGCATTAACCTTTCAGGCAATAGCACACAAATATTACCACCAGAAAATTGATTTCTTCTTTCTTTCGTTTGGCACTTTTTTGTGCTTTTGGCAAGTGAGCCTAGGCATACGCAATATACTGCTACATCAGCAGCAAGACTATTACAACGACCTTCAATCGGGCACCGTAACATTCGCCACATCATATCCTAAAATAGCTAATGGCACACTAAAGTTAATGCTAGTAGCCGAGGTAATAGGCTTTATAACACTTACCGATTCGCTAGGTAAACTAATGATAGGTATAGGCATTACCTTTGCGCTGCACTTGGCTACGGTGTATGTAAATAACAAGCAGTTGCACTTCGGCACATTGCGCCAAAACGCATACATATTGCTAGACGACTTTTACTACAAGTGGTTGGCCCTCCCTGTGCTAGTATATTTATGCATAAGCGATATCCGCTTTGTGGTGTTGCTTGCATTGCATATTTTACTGTTTGATAATGCCATAAAAGATGCATTAAAGCGCATAGCAAAGCCATGAAAAACATAGCCTTATTATCATACAACCACAATAAGTATAGCGAAACCTTTATACAGGATTTGGTAAAGCACCTACCCTATAAAGTACACTATTTGTATGGTGGAGAACTGCCCATGTATAATGGCAGCGGCAATAGCTTTATGGATACCAGCCCTAAGGGCAAATTGAAGAAAGCCTATAAAGAATGGCTGGGGACGCCTGAACCACAGCAGCATAAAAAAGCGGTAGAACAATATCTTTTAAAGCATAACATAGAGGCCGTATATGCTAACTATGCTATTACGGCTTTTCCTGTAATGGAAATATGTAATAGGCTTAACATACCGCTCATCGTTCATTTTTGGGGCTGGACGGCATACCGCAGTACACTGCTTGAAAAGTATAAGAAAGAATATGCCGAGTTGTTTCAAATAGCCAAGGCTGTGATATGTGTAAGCACCGATATGCAAAAGCAACTTATAAGCCTTGGCTGCCCTGCTAGCAAAGTGCACTACGTATCCTCTTGGGCCAATACTGAATTGTTTACCTATAGCGACCATAGTAGTAACCCGCCTATATTTTTTACCGCTGGTAGGTTTTGCGATACTAAAAATCCGCACCTTACCGTACTTGCATTTAGCAAAGCACTACCCGATATACCCAATGCAAAACTAGTAATGGCAGGGGGCGATGAAAACCTGATGAACGCTTGTGTAAACTTATGCAAAGCGCTAGGTATAGCAGATAAAGTAGCAATGCTTGGCGCTGTGCCTCAACAGCAAATATTTGCACTTACACAGCAGGCTTATGCATTTGTACAGCACTCGGCTACAACTATATTGAATGAGAAAGAGGGTACGCCTTACGCTATTTTAGAGGCTTGTGCCGCTGGCCTACCCGTAATAGCAACACGCCATGCAGGTGTATGCGATGTGGTAATAGAAAACGAAACGGGCTTGCTATGTAATGAGTATGATGTTGATGCCATGGCTGCCGATATGGTAAAGCTGTGGAACGATAAAGAAATGGCCAAAAGGATAGGTATGGCCGCCAGTAAGCATGTAAGGGAACATTATAACATGGAACAGCAGCTAACTGCAATTACGGCAATAGTTGATAATGTGAGATTGAAATAAGGTTATGAGGAAAAATTTGCTTTTAGCTGTAGTATCATTAACAGTAACACTTTTGGTGGTTGAAATAGGGTTGCGTATATATGGTATAATACCCGGCATGCATCAGTATTCCATGTGGTTTACACCCGTACAAACCCTAAAACCAAAAGATGGTTTTTATGCCGATAGTTTGGGCATATTTAAAGTATCGCCACTAGCAATTAAGGAAGTGCAAAGAAGAATAGCACTTATAAATACTGGAAAAGAAGTACAAAATAATGATGATAAAGAAGTAGAAGAGATATATGGTGTAGCCTTTGAAGCGAGTGATAACAACAAGGGCAAAAACGAAAGCGCGCTTATAAAATATGCCACGCAAATAAAGACGCAGGCCGTAAAATCCGATCTTGATTCTGCAATTGTAGACTACGTTTTTAATTGCCCTTTCAATAGCGATGGTTTTAGGAGTATCGCTTTTAAACAATATAATACGAGCAAAAAGAAAATACTATTGATTGGCGACTCGTTTACTTGGGGGCACAGTGCCTGGCCCATAAGCAATTGCTTTGCCGATGAACTGCTAAGCCGCGGATATATAGTATACAATACAGGCATAAGTGGCGCCGACCCTGCCCAATACCACGCCATAGCCAAAAAGTATATAACAGAGCTAAAGCCCGACTATGTTATAACCAACTTTTTTATGGGCAACGACCCCTTACACTTAACTATAAACGATAGCATTAAATATTACGATAGAGAGGTTAGGCCATTTCAACCCATACACTATAGCACAAATGCAGGTAATTTGATAGCGGCACCGCAAGGCGTATATTTCTCAACTGCCGATAGTGCTTACGACTTTGTACTTACGTACTACAAAGTTCCTACCAATACAAAGTTCAACAAAGCAATGGCAGCCACGGGGTTAGGCACATTTATATGGATGCAACTGCACAAAAGAGGACTAGTGTCTATAGATGTACAAAAATATGCCTGGTATTGGCAAGAGGCTGCCAAGCATTATAGCCAAACACCCTACTGCAATGAATACTTGCACCAAATAGATAGCTTAAGCACAGCGAATAACTGTAAGCATTTTCTAATTTCTATAAACGATATGGAACCAAATAAGTATGGCAAGCCTAGTCAATTACCCAATATGTTTCAGGGCCTTAAATACTACAACTCGCCAGTAGAACGCCCTGGCTACAACCCTAAAGATTACCATTACAACAATGAAGGCAACAAGCAACATGCCGATTTTATAGAGAAGCTTATAAACGAGCATCGGTAGGCAAAAAAGCCATATATTACAGCCACTGCATTGATGGAGAAATACAACATAGATAACCCTTACCTAAGCATAGTACTAGCTGGGCGAAACGATAACTACGGAGGAGACTTTGACATGCGCCTTGGCAACTCGCTAAAGTGGTACTATAGCATATGTGAAAAGGCAAAACTATATACCGAAATAGTATTGGTAAATTATAATCCTATACCAGATAGCCCTGCGTTGCAAAGCCGTATAACTGTACCCAAAGGTGCAAAATATGTAGTGCTACGTATGATAACCGTAGATGAAAAAACACATAATAGCTATAACAACGAAGAGAAAAGAAAAAAGCTCCCTTTTTATGAGTTTATAGCCAAAAATATAGGTATTCGCCGGGCAAAAGGCGAGTA
>JAFDYM010000445.1 GCA_018267435.1 Bacteroidota bacterium
CGCGTTCAGCAAAGAGGTGATTACATCTATCAAATTCATGAACAACAGCGACGACTTTGTGTTCGATAACCAAATGCTATCGCAAATATTCTACAAAGGCTTTCAAATAGCCGAGGTCACCTGCCCTACCAAGTACTTCGACGATGCCAGTTCTATCAACTTCCGCCGCAGTACCATATACGGCCTAGGCTGCCTTAAAGTATCTGCTATACACAGGCTAAGCAAGTGGGGCTTAATGAAGAGCGATTTGTATTAAGGTTTTATTGGAACGCGGATGACGCGGATAGGACCGATTTACATAGATTTTCCATCTGTAGGTAACTCGGTTATCAAGGCTATCAGCTCTGGTATTACCGGCTTTTTATAGTGGTCTGCTTCCAAGCCTGCTACATACTGCGTTAAACTATCTATTACACTTTGCTTAGTATTAGCAGCTATAGGCCCCTGCATGTTCTCAAACACACTTAGTGCTTCTACATAAGCCTCCGTTTCATTCTGTATTACCACACGGGTAAAAAGTTCTATGTACTCGCTACAATCAAAGTGCGAGCAGAACCATAGGTGTGTACTTATATGCTTTTTATCTACCAAAGCAGTAATAGTGGCAATAAGCGGGTGCAGGTTTATTTCCTGCTCGCCAAGCTCGGCCACCTCTAGCAGCTTAATAGCTAAAGCATGGCGCAGTTCGCCATTGCGGGTTTCGGCCAGTTCCTCGGTAAGCTTCTTTAATTGGGTATTGCTTATTTCGGTAGGGTCGAGGGTTTCAACTATATCTATGCGTTCGCGTTTGTCTTCCATTGTTTTACTTCCAAAATTTCCACTTACTCTTTATCTCATCTTCCAGTATGGCACTCTGCTGCTCGTCGTACCAGCCTTGGGTAAGTTTAACTGCATTTATAAGTATTTCAGTAAGCTCCTGCGGTGGCCCCTCGCTTTGCTGGCCATACACCACGCGGAAGCTGTAGTCTATTTCGCCTGCTTGAAATATGATGGTAAGCGTGCAGTCCTCCCCCACCCTATCAGGCATTTTTATCACTCCTGTATGGTGGAATATGGCCTCGTTCACCGTCATTAGCAGTGCATCGAAATGGCCTAAGTTGCTACGGCCTTGCAACATGGGCAAGTCGGCATCGGGGTTGCCGTTACCTTTGCGGTGTATGGTACCGTTTTTATCCAATAATATAAATAGACCGTTCTTTTCGCCCGTATGCAGGGTTATCAATACTTGGCTTATAAGGTGCTTTGCAAACATGAAGCGCGCAGGGATTAGATTGAGAAATAAAAATAATAAAACGTTGATACCCACCCTAATATTTGGGGCTATAAGCTATACCTACCAACAGGCTATACACATTCCATAAAAAAAAATTTGCGGTTAAGTTTAATTTTCTATACTTGCAACTATTAGGGTTTTCCTGATTCGAATCACCTCAAGTAGCTGAAAAAAATTATGGCGAGGAAGAAATTTACTTTAGAATACATCATTCGTTCATCACCTTCTATATTGTTTGAGTTTGTAACTCAGCCAAGCAATATGGCACAGTGGTTTTCAGACTATTGCGATTCGCAAGGAGATATTTACATTTTTGGCTGGAACGGCAGCTACCAACGCGCCCGCCAAGCTGAGTGGACCGAAGATGAATTTGTTCAATACCACTGGGAAGACAGCCCTAAGGATGAGTTTTTCTCGTTCAAAGTATATAAGTCTGAAATATCGAACGAAACGATACTTGAGGTAACCGACTTTGCAGAACAAAAGGAGATAAAAGAGCAATCTTTCCTATGGGATAAGCAAGTGGAAGACCTTAAACATGCCATTGGTGCATAAGCACATACTTACTTTCTTATTTTAGCGTTTCAATACGCCATGAAGAAGCTCGACAAACTTGTAATAAAAAGCTTTATCGGCCCCTTCGTACTCACTTTCTTTATTGCCCAGTTTGTACTGGTTATGCAGTTTTTATGGAAGTATGTGGACGACCTGGTGGGCAAGGGCCTAAGCACGGGTGTACTGCTTGAGCTGCTAATGTATGCCAGCGCACGCCTTGTACCTTTGGCACTGCCGTTGGCAGTACTTTTAGCCTCTATAATGACCTATGGCAGCTTAGGCGAACACTATGAACTTACGGCAGTAAAATCGGCAGGTATATCGCTGCTGCGCTTTATGCGCGCGCTTATTGTTACAGTTATAGGGGTAAGCATTTTCGCATTTGTGTTTAGCAACAATATATTACCCATGGCCAACCTTAAGTTTGGCGCATTGCTATACGATATACGGCACCAAAAACCTACGGTAGCCCTTAAGCCCAACATATTCTACAGCGGCATAAATGGCTTTTTTATAAAGGTAGATAGCAAGGATGACGAAACCAATACACTATACAACCTTACTATATACGACCATACCAGCGGCAAAGGCAACGACCACGTAATAACTGCCGAAAAAGGCCACATGACCCAAGACGAGGACGCCATGGCCCTTAGCCTACAGCTATACAACGGCAAGCAGTATAAAGAAATAGACCCAAAAGACCCACAGCAGAAACCTGCCTATGAGATGATGAGCACCAGTTTTAAAAGCTGGGAAAAAAGGTTCGACCTATCGCAGTTTAAGCTACAACGTACCGATGAAAACTTTTTTAAGGACTTGAAGCAGATGCTTGACCTTAAGCAATTACAGGCCGGTATAGATACTATAATGATAGAAGAAAAGAACTTGGTAGATGGCCTTAAGCAATCGCTGACACAGTACACCAACATGCAAAAGTTTGGCCTAGATACCCTTAAACCCATAGCGGCAGGGCAAAGTTTTGCAAAGGTAGATGAGTTGATAGCCCCATACGACCAAGCTAAAAGGCTGGAGATAATGGACCGCGCGCTGAACAAAGCAAGGAATATTAAAAACTTTACCGATGTAACAGCCAAGCAGCTGCACTACAAAGAAAAAGAGCACACTTCCTATACCATTGAAATGTTCCGCAAGTTCACCCTATCGGTAGCCTGTATAGTGCTGTTCTTTATAGGCGCGCCGCTAGGCTCAATAATACGCAAAGGCGGCTTGGGCTGGCCACTGTTCTACTCGGTATTGTTCTTTATACTTTACCACGTTACCTCTATTACCGGCGAAAAGCTTACCGAAAACGAGGTACTAACCCCCTTCGGCGGCATGTGGCTTTCTACCTTTATACTATTGCCCATAGGCTTGTTTTTAACCATGAAGGCGGCTAACGATAGCAAGCTATTCTCGTTCGACTATTACATGAAGGCCTTTAAGCGCAGGGCCACAGGGGGCAAAACAAAAATTGCTTGATACGGTTATTAAAACATAACAGCCCATTTCTTACACTACACCTGCTGTTTTTAATAGCAGGCGCTTATATAATTGCACAATATGAACATGGTAGCGAAATACTATATGCAAATGCGCTGCATACTAACGCACTTAACAAGTTCTTTCTACTAGCCACCAAAATAGCCGAAGGCCCTGGACTTATACTAGCATTGCTCATTGCCCTATACTCGGCCTATGGCAAAGGCTTGCTAATGCTTATGAATATACTGGCAACAAGCGGCTTGGTTCAGTTTTTAAAGCATGTAGTGTTTAGCAACCAGTTGCGCCCCGCCGAGTTTTTTAAGGAAACCCACGAACTGATATTTATACCCGGCCTTGAAATGGCACGCTATAACAGTTTTCCATCGGGGCACACCGCTGCGGCTTTTGCCATGTTTTTTACCCTTAGCCTATTTGCCAAAAATAGGTATTGGGGCTTGCTGTACTTTGCGCTTGCACTGCTGGTAGGTATAAGCCGCGTATACCTTATGCAGCACTTTTTCCGCGATGTATATGTGGGCTCTGTAATAGGCGTGTTTGTTCCTGCGCTTTTATGGTTAACTTTCGCCCAGTCAAACCTTTATCAAAACATAAAGTGGCGCGATAAAAGCTTGTTCAAAAACAACCCTTAAACCCAAGTAATTGACCATAGCTGAAACTATATTAAAGAGGCTTACGCAGTTCCCTACCCAACTATTTTTAATAGTGATAGGTGCTTTGCTGTTTTTGCCGCTGCTAGGCACGGTGCACCTGTTCGATTGGGATGAGATAAACTTTGCTGAAAGTGCGCGCGAAATGCTGCTAACGCATAACTACCGCCAAGTACAAATCAACTTTCAGCCCTTCTACGAAAAGCCCCCGCTGTTTATATGGCTACAGGCACTTAGCATGAAGTACTTTGGAGTAAATGAATTTGCTGCCCGCCTACCAAATGCCATTTGCGGTATTATTACCATGTTGGTAGTTTTCAATGCTGGCAGGCATGTGTTCAAGTCGCAGCTAGGTGTGCTGTGGGCATTGCTGTTTGGCTGTAGCATATTGCCGCATGTATACTTCCGCAGCGGCATTATCGATCCTGTGTTTAACCTATTTATATTCCTTGGGCTATATAACCTATACCTAGCATCGGTTATTAATGAATTCGAACCCTATAAAAGCCAGAAACGAAAGCAAAAGTGGCACTTACTGCTATCGGGCATATTTACAGGCTTGGCTACGCTTACCAAAGGGCCAGTAGCCATACTGCTTATATTTGTTACAGGTACCGTGTACCTAATAGCTAACCGCGGCAAACTAAAGATAGGCGCCATGCAAGCATTTACATGGTTGCTGATAGTTACCTTAGTAATAGTAGCTTGGCTCAGCTTCGAAATACGCGCTAATGGCATTAAGTTCCTAAACGAATTTATTACCTACCAAATACGCCTGTTTCAAACGCAAGATGCGGGCCACGGCGGCCCCATATTCTACCACTTTGTAGTATTGCTGCTGGGTGTATTCCCGGCATCGGCGCTTATATTC
>JAFDYM010000446.1 GCA_018267435.1 Bacteroidota bacterium
CCTTCCTCTACGTTGCAGCAGTATATAACTGGCTTAGCAGTCAATAGCTGTATATCATCTATAAAGCGCTTATCTTCTTCTATAACCGGTGCAGTACGCGCACTTTGGCCACTTTCAAGGTGTGCTTTGTACACGCCCAGTACATCTATACCGCGTAGCACTTCCTTGTCGTTGGTTTTCGCCATCTTCTTCAGCTTGTCCAGTTTTTTATCAACACTATCAAGGTCCTTCAGCTGTAGCTCGGTATCTATTATCTCTTTATCGCGCACAGGGTTTACGTTGCCATCTACGTGTATTATGTTCTCGTTTTCGAAACAGCGTACTACGTGTATAATAGCATCAACGGTACGTATATTGCCTAGAAACTGGTTGCCAAGGCCCTCGCCTTTGCTGGCACCTTTTACCAAGCCGGCTATATCTACAAACTCTATGGTAGTAGGTATGGTACGCTGTGGCTTTACCATTTCCTCTAGTGTTTTCAGCCTTTTATCTGGCACTGTTACCACACCCACGTTAGGGTCTATGGTACAAAAAGGAAAGTTGGCGGCTTGTGCCTTGGCACTTGATAGCGCATTGAAAAGAGTGGATTTGCCTACGTTAGGCAGGCCCACTATACCACATTGTAAACTCATAATTCTTGTTTTAAGCGCGGCAAAGATAAAAAAGCAGCCCACATCGCTGTTTTTATGATTCAAATCATGTTTAGCCATCTATTTTTCAATAACACATATTCTACATATCTGTTTAATACGTAAATGTGTATGCTAGCCCATACCCTTGTTGGTACTATGTGGAAACCAAAAGGCAAAAAACACTAAAAAATGATAATATAACTTGATTGTCTGAAATCAATTTGTATATATTTGTTCATTCAAAACAATGTCAGCATGAAAAACAACAAGAAAAAACTTGCCACAGAGCAACTAACTCTGAAAGGCGACAAAGGACAGGTAACTGTCAACTACGGTACGGTAAAACGCGCCGCGCTTACACTAAGGGCCCTTAACCACACCCTACGCAAAAAACTGCTTGAAATGATGCAGGACAAAGGCGAAGTAATGGTAACCGAGCTTTACAAAAAATTGAAAATAGAACAATCGGTAGCATCGCAGCACCTAGCTATACTTAGGCGTGCCGGTATAGTAGTTACACGCCGCGAAGGCAAGTGCATATACTACTCTACCAACATAAAAAGGATAGCAGAAGTAATGGAACTAGCTAAAGACCTAGCACAAGAGGCAGAATAGTTTTAGGCAATACATTAAGCATATGATAAAGAACCCGATGGTGAAAGCCAACGGGTTTTTTTATGCGATAAAACAAAAGAGGACTATACAATCTTGTATTCTTGATTTAAATAAGTATATTCACGTATAGGAGGTGCTACCCACTAGCCTCTCAATAAAAGGGTTTGAGGCGGTGTATATGGAGGAATTGTAGTTTGAAGAAGAAGTGTGTACATTAGTTATTGCCCTATGCAGATAATAAGAACAGTTACATTTGGTTTTTTATTGGTAATAGCCGTGTTAACTACGGCCATTGTTTCTACCTATTATAATACCCGAAACGTGCTTGATGCCAACAGCCTTATAGCACATACCCAAAAAGTACTTTATAGCTCCGAAGAAATAGTGGCACAATCTACACCTATAGCCACCGGTTACCGCACCTACCTTATTACCGGCGATACCAACTACTTAAAACCGCACGACCCCAAACCTATAAACAACCTATATGCCAAGGTAGATACACTAAGCACCTATGTAACTAGCCCAAGCCAAAAGGCGCGTATAGATACACTAAGGGATATGATAGGCCATAGGATACTATATGCCGATACCGCCATAAGCCTAATACAGAACCAAGGCCGCCAAGCTGCTGTAGCATTTGTAAGCCTTAACGGTTCGAAAAAGATACTGGATGAAATACGCAGGCTTGTAAACGAAATACAAGCCGAAGAAAAGGGGATGCTGGCTATAAGGCAGAAAACCGAGGCACTGCAGCAGCGTGCCTACTACACCGTATTCCTAGGCCTGGTAGTGCTTATATTTGTAATACTTATAGCACTATACCTGTTTATACTCAACAATATTAAGGCACGTGCCAATGCCGAAACCGAACTGCGCGATAGCAGGAACCTGCTACACGCCATTATCAACAATACTTCATCGAATATTTTTATAAAAGATCTGGAAGGCAGGTATGTATTGGTAAACAGTCCCATGGCGGCATTGTTCGGCAAAAAGCCTTCGCAAATAGTAGGCCTTACCGACTATGATATAGTGCCCGAGCATGTAGCTACCAAAGTGCGCGACGATGACAAGATGGTGGCCATAACCGCGCAACTGCGCGAAGTGGAAGACGATGTGCCTATGCAAGGCGAAATACGCAGCTATATCACGGCCAAGTTTCCTATATACGATGATAAAGGTGTAGTAAAAGGCGTGTGCGGTGTAACTACCGATATAACACAGCGCAAACAAGCCGAGAAAAAGCTGAAGGATGCATTAACCGATGTACAGGACCTATACAACCATGCACCATGTGGCTACCACTCGCTTAACGAAAGCGGCATAATAACTGAAATAAACGATACCGAACTAAAGTGGCTAGGCTATACGCGCAAAGAGGTGGTAAACAAAATGCGCTTTACCGACCTTATAACCACCGAAGGCAAAACCAAATTTCCACAATTGTTCCAGCAGTTTAAAGAGCTGGGCCACATAGAGGGTGTACAATACGAAATGGTACGCAAAGACGGATCATCTTTCCATGCCATGCTTAGCGCCACTGCCATATTCGATGAGCAGGGCAAATTTAGCCACAGCCGCACTACCATACACGATATTAGCGAGCTAAAGCAAGCCGAGCAAATGCGCGAAAGCTTGAACCAATTGCTAGCCCAACAGGTAAGCCAGCTAGAGGAAGCCAATGCCGAATTGAATGCATTTACCTACTCGGCCTCGCACGACTTGCGCGCGCCGCTTAGGGCCATTAGCAGCTTTGCTTCGCTGCTATACCGCGACCACAACACCGTGCTAACCGAAGATGGCAAGCGCCTGCTTGATATTATACGCGGCAATGCCAAAAAAATGGCACAGTTGATAGACGACCTATTGATATACTCGCGCATAGGCCGTGCTGCCGTTAATACTGCCGAGGTAGAAATGGTAGGCTTTGCCGAAAGCATAACCGAGGAACTGCGCGATGCTTACAACAATAACCTAAAGGCCAAGTTTACCTTTAGCGAGCCGCACAGGGTACATTGCGATAAGGTATTGGTAAGGCAAGTGCTGCTTAACCTACTGGGCAATGCCGTAAAGTACAGCTCCAAAAACCCCAACCCGCAAATACACTTTGGCTGGTACCACGTAAACCGCGAAAACGTGTTTTATGTAAAAGATAACGGCGCTGGCTTTGATATGCGCTATGCCGATAAACTGTTTGGTGTGTTCCAGCGCCTACATAGCGATGTAGAGTTTGAAGGTACAGGCGTAGGCCTGGCCATAGTGGCACGTATAGTGCAAAAACACGGAGGCCGCGTATGGGCCGAGGGCAAACCCGACGAAGGTGCTACCTTCTACTTTACAATACCCGATAACTAAATTGAACGGCTATGGAACAAATAGAAATACTATTGGTAGAAGACAATGTGTACGATGCCGAGCTTACCATACAGGCTTTGCGCGAAGGCAATATTGTAAATAACATAGTGCACCTTAAAGACGGGGCCGATGCCCTTGACTTTATATACTGCGAGGGCAGCTACGCCGGCCGCCAACACAGCCACCCCAAGCTAATATTGTTAGATATTAAAATGCCGAAGGTAACGGGCATAGAAGTATTGGAAAAGCTTAAAGCCGACGATAAGACAAAAGAGATACCCATAGTAATGCTTACCAGTAGCAACCTAGACCCCGATATAGAAAAGTGCTACGCGCTGGGCGTAAACAGCTATGTGGTAAAACCCGTAGGCTTCGACGACTTTACCAAGGCCGTAAACCAACTAGGCATATACTGGATGATGGTAAACACACGTGCCAGCCATAAATAATGTAAAGTTCCCTGCACCGTTTAGCACTTTAGTTTATGCTTGTTATATTAGCCACATGAAACAATGGGTAAATATGTTATACGCAGTGCTGTTGCTATTTATAGCAAGTGGCACCAAGGCTAGCAGTTTACCTATTATGCCTAGCCATACAGTGCCGCAGCAGCAGGTTATGCTTACAGCAAGCCCTAGCCATGCAGCCCAGCTGCCCGAGGTACTGCAAACGCTTACCTACTCGCCGGTAGTACACCGCGCATCATCGTTTTTGTTTCATGCACCTGCACCCTCGCCCTTAGCATCGGCTTGCCGCACGGCAGGGTACACCGCGCACTTATTACATGGCAGCACATACGTGCCTGCACTACCGCTACACTTAGCACTTAGGGTATTACTCATTTAGATTTTTGTTGTCTGTTAACGTTTGTTGTGTTTAACAACCGTGCATAGGTACATACCTAGGTGGGTCTGGGTATGCCTATGTATTGGGTTTTCCCTATTCAAAAAAATCAATCTTAAAAAAATGAGTAACAACAATAATATAACCGAGCAACAAGGTATGGGCCTAGGCAAATCGCTGGCCGTAGTATTTGGCGTATTGGCAGTAATGGTGGGCCTAGTGCTAGCCATTAAATACTTTATAGACTAAGCTAAATAAACACACCTATATACACTAAGCGCCATGGCACCAGCCGTGGCGTTTTTTTTATATAGTATAAATGTATGGCGCGGTGCTGTAGCGCATCCCTCCTACTGCTGGTTCCCACGGGCGCCCCTACTGTAGGGCCTAGTTTAAATTAACGCTGCGCTTCTAAGGTTTTATTTCAACACCAGCCCTTGTTGCAGCTGTAACTTTAGTGCCACAGGCAGGCTTGTGCCTACTACAACGGCGAAGAACTATTTGTCATACCATTGTAGAATTATTAAAATTTTATTCAAAAATTACGGATATAATATAAGCTCCTTTAAATTTGACGGGTACCGTTCATCATTAAAGTTCATTAAAGACTAATAAATACTTGCAACGGAGGATAGCCGCGAGGCTATCCTCCTATTTAATATGATTTTTAAAAAGTTATTTCCCTTCTTATTCTTTTCGCTGAACTGTTTATGGGTATTTTGTCAAGTTGATAAGCCTCATGTAACATATACTATTAATGATTCTACATATACCGACGAAGCATATAAAATCTATTTATGCCATGGAGATACAATAAAAATTAAGGTAATAGACCTAGAAGGTAAAATAGAAAGGTGGGAATACTTTCTGTTTACAATGCCACAACAAGATACAATAAGTAGATTAGAAGGAAGTGAATTCAATTTATACTTAGATAATATAGGAGAATACGCTTTAGCAAGTAACGCACACTGGGTTAATACAGCCCTAGCGACAACTTCAAGCGGAGTATACTTCAACGTAAGCTACTGCCCACCCACGGCAGCCTTTACAGTTACGGATAGTATCATCTGCCAAAATACCTGTATAACGGCTACCGATAAAAGCACCCGCAAGCCTACCGATTGGGCCTGGGATATGCCCGGAGCCATACCTAATAACTACAGCGGCAATGCACCGCCGCCAATCTGCTTTGCCGATACGGGCATGCATACCATCAACCTAATAGTAAACAACCC
>JAFDYM010000447.1 GCA_018267435.1 Bacteroidota bacterium
ATTCAACAGGCCGATGGCAAACTTTACTTGATAGGCTTTTGCCTGGATGCTAAAGGCAGTCGTGCTGATTTGTTCAGCCTAAGCTTGGATGATGGAGCAAGGCTTCAGGCTATTTCATCGCGCCATTTTAAAACTACCAAGGGTGTAAGTTTTAGGTATGGTGCAGGTTTGCACGTTACGGCCGAAAAAAATCTGCATATAATAGCATGTACACGAACCCTAAAAAAGGGTAGGAATTATATGAACGTTTGGAAATAGAATAATGCCAACTAGGTTATCTTCCGCCTTTCTGCGCTTTAAGTATATCGTAAGCTTCTTGTATTTGCTGAAACTTGGCGGCTAGCTTTTTGCGCTCTACTTCACTGGCGTCTTTGTTTCTATCGGGATGATATTTCAAAACCAGTTTGCGGTAGCTGGCGCGTATCTCTTCATAGGTAGCTGTTTCGCTTACCTCCAATGTTCTGTAGTGGCTATAGCTGGTAGAAGTAGTGGTATAGCCGCCGTTGTAAGCTTGGCCCTCGCTGGTATGTTCATTCCTTATGCGGCGATACTCCACGTCGTTTACATTCAAAAAGCCTGCGATCTTAAATATAAAGTAGTGTTCGCGTTCACTTAGTTCGCCATCGCACAGGGCTAGGTCCATTAAAAAACGCACCACCTGCACCTTAGTGCTATGGCTGGTATTCATGCGTATCTGCCCACAGGCTACATCCAAGTCATATTCCTTCTGCAGGCAGTGGTTCAATATTTGTCGGCGCTCTGTAGCTTGACTAGGGTCGAAATGGGTATTGAGGAACTGCTCGGTAAACTGTATCTCGCTCATCGAAACCCTGCCATCTATCTTAATAAAGTGGCTTGCCAGTACCATTAGGTTTACCTCAAATTCCGATATGTTCTGCGATATTTCCTTGGCATCGCCTTGGCCACGCTCCAACATGCTGCCGGTTATAAAACCTAGCAAGCCGCCTATAGGGCCACCCACTACAAAACCTAGGCCCGCGCCCAACCATTTTTCATATTTAGCCATGCTGTGCGGTGCTAGGGTAGCGCAGTTTGTGGTTTAGTGAAAGGAATAGCATAACAAGTCCCGCTACTATAAACGGCACATTCAGCATTTGTGTTTTGCTAATGGCATTAAAAAATATTGCACCGTCGGGTTCTTTGGTAAATTCCAACAGAAAGCGGATGCCGAATACTGCAATTAAAAACACGGCACTGTACAGGCCTGGTTTACGGTCTTTGTACCTAGTAAACAGCAATAGCAATACACCTTGCAATAGCATGTAAGCTATACTTTCATACAATACGGTTGGGTGCCTAGGTTCCATGCCGTATTCGGGAAAAATAAAGCCATAGTCGCTGCCCGTTACCTTGCCCACTATTTCCGAGTTCATCAAGTTGCCAAAGCGTATCAACGATGCCAAGGCCAAGGTAACCACGGCGCTCATATCGGTAACCCATAGCAGGTTGAATTCCTTATTGCGCATGCAGAAAACGTAGATACCAACAAGGCCTCCTATTACTCCGCCATGGCTGGCCAAACCGCCTTCCCATACGGCCAATATTTTTACAGGGTTAGCCAAATAATAATCTAGCTGGTAGAAAATGATATGCACTAGACGGGCGCCTAGCAAACCAAACAAGAACACATATTGAATAAGGATTGTCAGCTTGTCGTCATCTTCGTTCAAGGCCTTCATCAAGTACTGGCCAAGGAAGAAAACAACCATTAAACCAGTACCCCACATTAGGCCATACCATTGTATAGCTATAGGGCCAAGGTGAAACGCTACCGGGTGCGGATTCCAAAATACAGATAGGAGCATACATCAAATATGCGAAGGATGAAGCGGATTAGCAAAAAGGCAATTGTTATTAAAAACAAATGCTATATACCTTCACTCGGAAAATACACATCCTTAATATGGTGAATATCTAAGCCCGTTTTGGTTTTAGTAATGGAGATAATATCGAAGCGCATATCGCCGTCGTACTTGTTTTGGTATATGTACTCATCGGCGGCTTCGCCTAATAGTTTCATCTTCTTTTTGCCTACAAACTCTTCGGGGTAGCCAAAGTCATTATTGGCGCGGGCCTTTACTTCGGTAAACACCAGCACCTTTCCGTCTTGGGTTATCAGGTCTACCTCTGCCTTTTCGTAACGGTAGTTCTGCGCCAGCAGCACGTGTCCCTGCTGTAGCAGGTATGCCAGTGCGGCGGCTTCGCCCTCTTTACCAAAGTCGTTGTGCTTGGCCATTACTTATCCTTTACCGCCATGGTTAAGCGGCTGATGCACACCAGCTTTTTGTTTTCGTCTTCTATACGTATATCCCATACGTGGGTGCTGCGGCCTATATGTATGGGGCGCGCCGTGCCATACACGTAACCGCCTGTTACACCGCGCAGGTGGTTGGCGTTTATCTCTAGTCCTACGGCGTATTGCTTGTTTATATCTATACAGAAGGCTGAAGCCACGCTGCCAACCGTCTCGGCAAGTACGCAACTAGCACCTCCGTGTAGCAAGCCAAATGGCTGCATGGTGCGGTGGTCTACAGGCATGCGCGCGGTAATATGCTCAGGTCCAAAGTCAACAAACTCAAGGCCGATATGGTCGCCCATGCTTTTGTTGGGGAACATTTTCATGTGCTCGGCGCTAGGCATTACTTTCCAAATCATTGTTATAACATTTAGTGCAAAGGAATTGATTTTATAATATTGTTGTACTATGATGAGGAATATATTGATACTTGGCGCAGGAAAATCATCGATTGCATTGATAGATTACCTGGTGGGGCAGGCCGCTGAACAGCAGTGGCAGATAACGGTGGCAGATGTAACGGCTGAGTTGGCGGTGCAGAAAACCAAAAAGCGCGCACATACCCAGGCGCTAGGCTTCGACTTAAATAACGATACCGAACGTAAGGCACTAATAGCAAACGCAGATATAGTAATAAGCATGCTGCCTGCCGCGCTGCACATTACCGTAGCGCAAGATTGTTTGGCACTGAAGAAGAACCTGGTTACGCCATCGTACATTAGCGATGCGATGCAAGCTATGGCGAAGGATGTGGAAGATGCTGGCCTGATATTTATGAACGAAATGGGCCTTGACCCTGGCATTGACCACATGAGCGCCATGCAGTTGCTAGATGAACTGAAGTTGAAGGGCGCAACCATTACGGGTTTTGCCTCGCACTGTGGCGGCTTGGTAGCGCCCGAAAGCGACGACAACCCTTGGCACTATAAGTTTACTTGGAACCCGCGCAACGTAATATTGGCTGGCCAAGGCGCAGGCGGCATCCATTACTTACACGAAGCCAAGAAGGTGGAGCTGAGCTACAAAGAGTTATTCCATAATACCAGTTTAATGGAAGTAGAAGGGCATGGCCTGTTCGAGAGCTACCCTAACCGCGACTCGCTGAAATACATTAGTGCGTATGGCTTAGATGGTGTAGGCACTATGTATAGGGGAACGCTGCGCGTGCCTCCTTTCTGCAAAGGTTGGGATATGCTAGTGCAAATGGGCATGACGAGCGAAGAAGAAACAAGCACTAATGATTTGCTAGAGCATATTATAACCGAACTGAAGCATATAGCTACAGCGGGCAATACATTAAAGGATGATTTGCTACAATCTATAGGTTTGGTAAATGCGCTGCAAAGCCACCGCGATGAAACCATAGTGCCTGCTAAGTTTCTACAGAACCTATTAGAAGTGCAATGGAAGATGCTGCCTGGCGATAAGGACATGGTGGTGATGGTGCATGAAATAGATTATGTGCTGGCAGGGGAGAAGAAGCGGGTACAGTCGTCATTTGTATTTATAGGCAAAGATGCCGAACATACAGCCATGGCCATAACCGTAGGCCTACCAGTGGGCATCATCACCAAAATGATACTGAACGGAGAGGTGCAGCGCAAAGGCGTATTGATGCCGAAGTACGCCGAGATATACAACCCTGTATTGGAAGAATTGAAGGGCTACGGCATAGAGTTCAAAGAAAAAATGATACAATAGCCACAAAGACACTAAGGCACAAAGCGAATTTGTATTTACTTCGCGTCTTAGTGCCTTTGCGGCAAAAGCAATTGAAATGAAAGAACAGTTAGCAACATTAGAGCAGAAGCAGGCGCAGGCCTTGCTGGCAGGTGGACAAAAACGCATTGACGACCAACATAAAAAAGGCAAGCTAACCGCACGCGAGCGTATCGGTTTGTTGCTAGATGAAGGCAGCTTCGAGGAGATAGGAATGTTTGTAGAACACCGCGCTAAAGACTTCGGTATAGATAAGGAAGTGTATTTGGGCGATGGCGTTATTACAGGCTACGGTACTATCGATGGCCGTATTGTGTACGTGTTCAGTCAGGACTTTACCGTATTCGGTGGCTCGCTATCTGAAACACACGCCGAGAAGATATGCAAGATAATGGACCTAGCCATGAAAAACGGCGCACCCGTTATAGGCTTGAATGACTCGGGCGGTGCACGTATACAGGAAGGTGTACAGAGCCTTGGCGGCTACGCCGATATATTCTACCGCAACACAGTGGCATCGGGCGTTATACCGCAAATATCTGCCATAATGGGACCATGCGCAGGTGGCGCGGTTTACTCGCCCGCCATTACCGATTTTATAATGATGGTGGAACATACTTCTTACATGTTTGTTACCGGCCCTAACGTGGTAAAGACTGTAACACATGAAGATGTAACCAGCGAAGACCTGGGTGGAGCATCGGCCCATGCAAGCAAGAGCGGCGTTACGCACTTTACTGCAGCTAACGAGGTGGAGTGTATCAACAACATTAAAAAGCTACTTAGCTATATGCCGCAGAACTGCGATGAAACCGCACCTGCATTTGACTATGAGGAAAGCAACGAAAGCCGTCCTGCATTGAACAGCGTAATACCTGCCAACCCTAATCAACCTTACGACATCCGCGATATTATCAACGAGCTGGCCGATGCCAATTCGTTCTTTGAAGTGCATAAGGACTATGCCGAGAATATAGTAGTAGGTTTTGCACGCATAGCAGGCCGCAGTATAGGCATTGTTGCCAATCAACCTGCGGTATTGGCAGGTGTGTTAGATATAAACAGCAGCAAGAAGGGCGCACGTTTCGTTCGCTTCTGTGATTGCTTCAATATTCCATTGTTGACATTAGTAGATGTACCTGGCTTCTTGCCAGGCACCGACCAAGAATGGCATGGCATTATCAGCAATGGTGCTAAGTTGCTATACGCCTTTAGCGAGGCTACTGTGCCTAAGTTGACCGTGATAGTGCGTAAAGCTTATGGTGGTGCATATGATGTAATGAATAGCAAGCACATAGGTGCCGATATGAACTATGCTTGGCCTAATGCCGAGATAGCTGTAATGGGTGCCAAGGGCGCTGCCGAAATCATATTTAAGCGCGAAATAGCAACAGCTGATAACAAAGAGGAGAAGCTGAAAGAAGTGGTAGATAACTACGCTACCAACTTCGCCAATCCTTACAAGGCAGCAGCACGCGGCTTTGTAGATGAAGTAATAGAGCCAAGCCAAACCCGCGCTAAACTTATCCGCGCCTTTAAAATGACAGAGAACAAAGCCGTAAAACTACCACGCAAAAAACACGGTAATATTCCATTGTAATATTTTGTGG
>JAFDYM010000448.1 GCA_018267435.1 Bacteroidota bacterium
ATATTTAACCGTTGGGGCGAAAAAGTGTTTGAAACTACCGACCCGCTTAGCGGCTGGGACGGTATGTATAAAGGCATGATACAACCACTAGGTGTATATACTTGGAAATGCGACTACCAGCTAGCCGGCCAAACTAAGAGTACCCTTGCCAGCGGCAACTTGACCTTGATGAGGTAAGGCTCCGTGCAGTTTTATCCTACAAAGCGGGTGGTGTACCACACACACTTTAGCGCCGAGCAAGTATATAAGCGTATCAAAGCTATAACTATACCTGCACAGCTTTTCGCCGATGTAGAAGAAGGTATAGTGTATGAGGGTAGGGTAACACCAAAATTATTCTCGCTGCAAAAAGCTACCCCTAAAAGCGAAAACTGGGCACCGAATATTGACGGAGAAATAAGGCAGGAGGACGATTATACTTATGTTGGTATAAGTGTTTCGCTTTCTAAGTTCATTTATATTCTAAACACCATATTTTACGTATCGCCGTATGGACGCGATAAAAAAGATACTATTCCGATTCTTGATTCATTGCCGTTGCTTTTAAGCAACGGAACAAAGTAAATGCTAACAGTATGTGCGCCCGAGGGAACCGACAGCACACGCTAGGCGCAACAGCACCGCGCCAAAATCTTTGTATTTCTTTTATCGCTTTGCAGTTCTCTGCGTCTTCCACTTTGCGCTCTCTGCGTGAACCTGTTTTTACTCCTCGGCAGCTAAGCTATCGGCGCTTATGCCGTATAGTATTTCCCATACGGGTTTTACGTTGTACACCGATTTGTTGAACTTGTTGGATAGGATGATGATGGCCGTGGTGTCGCTTACATTGCGGCAGAACACCGTGTTATTGCCATGCCACCAACCGTTGTGGTAAACCAGGTAAGTACTGTCGGGCTTTTGCGTCAATCGCCAACCGTAGCCGTAGTTGCGCAAGCCGGGTTTTTCGTGGCTGCGCGGCGTGTATGCCTCGGCTAGCATTTCGGGGCCAAGCAGCTTGCCTTCGTAAAAGGCCATATCCCATATAAACATATCGTGCACGGTGCTGTATACGCCCTTGTCGCCCATTACGCCGTCGTATATATCATCGTGCTGTATCTGCCATTTGGAGTTGTAACTAATGGCTATGCGGCGGTCGGTGCTGTCGAGTATGTCATATACAAAACTGTGCGTCATACCCAGCGGCTCGAAGAACGTCTCCGTCATAAAATCATCGAAGCGCTGGCCTGTAACCTGCTCGGCTATGCTGGCTAGTAACACGTAGTTGGTGTTGCAGTACTCAAACTTTCTATCGGGCAGGGCATAAGGCGCGGGCTTATCGCGCAGCATTATGCGCACCACATCGGCATTGGTTATGTAGTCTACCGTGCCCGTAGCTTTTCTATCGCAAAAGTATAGGTAGTTAGGCAAGCCCGAGCGGTGGCTTAGTAGCTGGCTAATAGTTACGCCCTTGTACGGCATGCCGGGGAAGAACTTCTGTATACTATCAGTAAGCGCTAGCTTGCCATGCTCTGCCAGCCACAGTATGGCCGTGGCGGTAAATGTTTTCGATACTGATGCCAGTTGAAAGGGCGTAGTATCGTTCATCAGGTCCTTGCTGCGGTAGTCGCAATAGCCGAAGCACTTTTCGTACACGGGCTCGCCCTTTACCGATACCAACACACTACCGCTAAAGCCGTGGTCCTCGCTACGCTCGGTAAAAAAGCTATCAAGCCTTTCATATAGTGCTTGTTTATAGGCGGGGTCGAGTTTAGCCACGGGCTCGCTCTTGTGCTGTAGCCTGCGTACTATCTTCTTTCCACCCAATAAAAAATACGCAGCAGCGCCCGCTGCTACCAACAACACTATTATCGCAATCCACTTTTTCACAGCGGCAAAATAGCAGCGAGTCTTAAATTATAACAGGCAGGTTATACACGTATGGGCGTTAGTGTGTGCCATACCCCAAAAAGGTGAATTTGCTTCGTTTAACCGCCGCCAATGGTTAATTAGCCTAAATATAGGCTGTAGTATTTAGGCGCTTGAATATATTAGTACATACTAAGATGCAACCCCTGCATACCATGATGCCATATCATGACATTAAATAGAAAAACAGATGAGTACAAGAAGTACCGTGGCCAGCCAAATGCGTGTATACCACCGCTACTTGGGTTTCTTTCTTGCAGGTATAATGGCGGTGTATGCCCTTACGGGCGTCATCCTCATATTTAGGCAAACCGACTTTTTGAAACAGGAAACACACAACGTAAAAACCCTTGCGCCCAACCTGAGCGATAAGGAAGTGGGCGAGCAACTAAAGGTGCGCGACCTGCGCCTAGAAGGCGATGGCCCAGTAAAGAAATTTAAGCTGGGCACCTACAACAGCGAAACAGGCGTAGCCGACTATACCGAAAAGAAGTACGGCTTTATACTAGAGAAGCTGATGCACCTACACAAAGCCACTACTAAGGATCCTCTGTTTTACTTGAACATCTTCTTCGGCGCGGGGCTGCTGTTCTTTGTGGTGTCGTCCTTCTTTATGTTTATGCCCGGCACCAATGTGTTTAAGAAGGGCTTATACTTTACCCTTGCAGGCATAGTGCTTACGCTTATTATGTTGTTTGTGTAGCAATGGAAGTGAATTACATGAAAACACTTTA
>JAFDYM010000449.1 GCA_018267435.1 Bacteroidota bacterium
CTCTTCAACAAAGCCGCAAAAGTAGAGAATACCGCCGCCATGCCCGTAGCAAAAGCGAAGCCATCTTCCGCGCCTTCCATCTTGCATATCTTCTCAACAAACTCGGTGCAGTTAGGGTTGCTAAAGCGCGAGTAAATGTTGCGCACCTTCTCCTCGGCAAATGATGCGCGCATGTCCTCCGCATCTTCAAACACAAAGCTGCTGGTAAGGTATAACGGCACTGAGTGCTCTAAAAATTCGGTACGCTCCAGTTGGTGGCGTATGGCCTCGGTTTCAAATTTTCTTTCCATCGTTTATATTTTTCATCGCACTGAGAACACGGAGTTCACAGAGATATAAAACAACATTGAATACAAATACTAACCACAGATGAACACGGATACCACAGATTGAAAGCAAGAACAAACTAAATTCAAATAGCGCTATTCTTGTTCCCCCTCCTGTTTATAGGAGGGGACTAGGGGGTGGTTGTAGAACTTTCAATAAACAACAACCCTCTGTGTTCTTTGTGCCCTCTGTGCGAACAACAATCTATTACAACACCCCCTTCGTACTCGGCAGTTGCATGTTGCTTAGGTCGCGCTTGGCGGCCATTTTTATAGCCTTGGCAAATGACTTGAATATCGCCTCTATCTTGTGGTGTTCGTTGTCGCCTTCTGCTTTTATGTTCAGGTTGCACTTCGCCGCATCGCTGAACGACTTGAAGAAGTGGAAGAACATTTCCGTTGGCACATCGCCCACTTTCTCGCGCGTAAATTCAGCTTCCCACACAATCCAATTGCGGCCACCGAAGTCGATAACCACCTGCGCCAATGCATCATCCATCGGCAAGCAGAATCCATAGCGCTCTATGCCTTTCTTATAGCCCAAAGCTTTAGCAATAGCCTCGCCTAAAGTTATAGCAGTGTCTTCTATAGTGTGGTGTTCGTCTATATGCAAATCGCCTTTGGCGTTTATCGTCAAGTCGATGCTGCCGTGCTTAGCTATCTGCTCCAACATATGGTTGAAGAAGTTCAAGCCTGTGTTTATCTCGGCCTTGCCTGTGCCATCCAGGTTTACCTCTACGGTTATGTCAGTTTCCTTAGTAGTACGTGTTACACTTGCTGTACGCGCACCACCTTTCAGAAACTCATATATCTTCTGCCAGCTGCGGCTTTCCAATGCTATGTAGTCCTTCAAAGTTTCGGCGTTGTCTTTACCTGTTTCGCCCACGCCAAGGTTACGGCCATCGTTCATCCATATACCTTTTGCGCCAAGGTTCTTCGCCAGCATTACATCGGTTATGCGGTCGCCGATAACAAACGAGTTTGCTAAATCATAGCTGCCATCCATGTATTGCGTTAGCATACCGGTGCCCGGCTTGCGCGTAGGAAGATTTTCGTGCGGCCAGCTTTTATCTATGTGTATGCCTTCAAACTTGGCACCTTCTTTCTCGAAAGCCTGCTCTATAAATTTTTGCACGGGCCAAAAGTCCTCTTCCAAAAAGTCGGGTGTGCCCAAACCATCTTGGTTGGTTACCATCACCAATTCATAGTCCAACTCGCGGGCTATGCGGCCCAACCATTGAAATACTTCTGGGTAGAAAATCAACTTGTGAAACTTCTCGATTTTAAAGTCGTCTGTTTCCAGAATCAATGTGCCGTCGCGGTCGATAAAGAGTGCCTTTTTCATAGCTGTTGTAGTTGCTGTATTAGGGTTTGGTTTTCTTGTGTAGTGCCGATGGTAATGCGCAGGCAGCCTTCGCAAAGTTCAACCTTGCTGCGGTCGCGTACTATGGTGCCTTGCTGTACAAGGTAGTCATACATCTGCTTGGCGTTATCCATTTTTACCAATATAAAATTGGCATCGGTAGGATAGATGTGCTTCACCGTTTTTACCGCTTGCAGTGCCGCCACCAATTCATTGCGGCTCTTCACTGTTTCGCGTATGTGCTCGTTCACCCATTGTATATTGTCAAGCGCCTGTAGTGCCAACTGCTGCGTAGCCAGATTAACATTATACGGCGGCTTCACCTTGTTCATGTAGTCAATAATATCTTGCGAGGCGAAGGCCATGCCCAAGCGCAATGCAGCCAAGCCCCAAGCCTTGCTAAAGGTTTGCAGCACTACTAGGTTAGCATAATCAACTAACAGGCGTATGGTGCTGTGCTGGCGCGCGTAGTTTATGTAGGCTTCGTCAATTACTACGATACCTTTAAACTTCTGTAACAGCACCTCTATATCATCCAAATGCATACTATTGCCCGTGGGGTTGTTCGGGGAGCAGATGAACAGCATCTTGCTGTTTTCATCCATCGCTTCCAGTATGCCTTCTACATCTAAATCGAAACTCGGCAATAGGTTAACGCGCTTAATGGCTACGTTGTTTATGTTGGCACTTACCTCGTACATGCCATAAGTAGGCGGGCAGATGATTACATTGTCAAGGCCCGGCTCGCATACTATGCGGTATAGCACGTCAATGGCTTCATCGCTGCCGTTGCCTAAGAATATATTCTGTGCAGGTACGCCTTTAATGCTGCTCAGCTTGGCCTTCACTTCATGCTGCAGCGGGTCGGGGTAGCGGTTGTACGCATGGGGCAGCGGACTGCCGTAGCTATTCTCATTAGCATCTAAATACACCTTAGCTTCTCCCTTAAATTCATCGCGTGCTGATGAATAAGGCTTCAGGCTTTTAATGTTTTGGCGAACTATATTTTCTATGTCGAACATAATTATAACCCCACCTAAATCCTCCCCGAAAGGGAGGACTTAAAGAAGGTTTGCTTTTTGTTTTTGGCGTTTGTCTTCCTCCTTGCTAAGTAAGAAGTTGTTGCACCAACTTATTAATTAATGTCCCCCTTGTCCCTCCCTTTCGGGGAGGGTTGGGAGGGGATGTTTTATTTCTTCAACCTAACACTCACCGCATTTTTATGCGCTATCAACTGCTCTGCCTCTGCCATGGTTTCTATCACTGGGCCGAGGGTTTTTATTCCTTTTGCACTTATCTTTTGGTACGTTACTTTCTTTACAAAGCTATCTAAAGATACTCCACCATACACTTTGGCATAGCCGTTGGTCGGCAGCGTATGGTTAGTACCGCTGGCATAGTCGCCTGCGCTTTCGGGGGTGTAGTTGCCTAAAAACACCGAACCGGCATTTACTACGTTCTTTATAAAATACGCCTCATCCTTCACCGATACTATCAAGTGTTCAGGTGCGTACTCGTTAATAATGCTCACCGCCTCCTGCTTGTTCTTCACCAAAAATATCTTCGAGTTCTTCAATGCCTCGGCAGCTATTTGCAGGCGCGGCAGTTCGTTCAATTGTTTGTGCAGTTGTAACAGCACTGGCTCTATTATCTTCTCCTTATAAGTAACCAACACTACCTGCGAGTCGGGACCATGTTCCGCTTGCGATAGCAGGTCTGCGGCAATAAACTCAGGCACGGCATTCTCATCTGCCACTACCAATACTTCCGATGGACCAGCAGGCATATCTATAGCGGTGCCGTCCTTCTGCACCAGTTGTTTGGCAACGGTTACATACTGGTTACCTGGCCCGAATATCTTATCAACTTTGGCAATGCTCTCAGTACCATAAGCCAATGCGGCTATGGCTTGCGCGCCGCCAGCCTTGTATATCTCAGTAACGCCGCATAGCTGCGCTGCATACAATATGTCAGGGTGTATGTTGCCTTCCGCATTCGGCGGACTGCATAATACAATGCGCTTACAGCCTGCTATGCCAGCAGGTATAGCCAGCATTAATACGGTAGAAAACAAGGGTGCGCTACCGCCAGGTATGTAGAGGCCCACGTTCTGTATAGCGCGGTTCTCTCGCCAACAAACAACCCCCTTCGTAGTTTCTATCTTGCTAGGCTTTACTACCTGCGCAGCGTGGAACTTCTTGATGTTATTATACGCAACTTGTATGGCCGCCTTGAGCTTTTTATCTACCTGCTTGGCAGCAGCTTTTATCTCCTTATCGCTTACGCGAACACTTGTAAGTGCAGCCTTATCAAACTTCTTAGCAAAGTTGATAAGGGCCTTATCGCCCTGTAGCTTTACCGTGTTCAGTATGTCCTGAACGGACTTTTCTATCTGGGCAAAATCTTGCACCGGGCGCTTTAGTAGCGCGCTTAGCTCTTCGTGCTTTGCGTGTTTTATTATTTGCATGTTAGCCCACCATTTTTTCTATCGGCACTACCAATATACCTTCGGCGCCATTGGCGCGTAGGGCATCTATCTTCTCCCAAAATTCTTTCTCGCTTATCACCGAGTGCACGCTGCTCCATCCTTCTTCTGCCAAGGGCAATATGGTTGGGCTTTTCATGCCCGGCAATAGGGCGATGATGTCCTTCAGCTTATCGTTCGGTGCGTTCAGCAATATGTACTTGTTGTTACGCGCTGCCATTACCGAGTTGATGCGGAACAGCAGTTTATCCAATAAGGCCTGCGCTTCTGCGGTTAGGTTTTTGCCAGCTATCATTATCGCCTCCGACTTATGCAGCACCTCTACTTCCTTTAAGCCATTCTTAAACAAGGTAGAACCCGTGCTTACTATATCGCATATACCATCTGCTAGGCCAATGTTCGGCGCTATCTCTACCGAGCCCGATATTTCGTGTATCTCAGCAGTTATGTTGTGCTCTTTTAAGAACGCCTGTACCGTATTCGGATACGAAGTAGCCAAGCGCTTACCGTTAAAGTAGCCTATGCCGTTGTAGTCCTCGTTCTTAGGTATGGCCAAGCTAACTTTGCACTTGCTAAAGCCAAGGCGCTTTATCATATCCACTTGGTGCGGCTTTTCTATCAATAGGTTTTCGCCTATTATGGCTATGTCGGCCACGCCGTCCTGCACATACTGCGGTATATCGCTGTTGCGCAGAAAGAATACCTCCAGCGGAAAGTTCTGTGCGTTTACCTTTAGGCGGTCATCGCCCGTGTCGACAGATATGCCACAGTCTTTTATCAGCTTCAGCGAATCCTGGTTCAGCCTGCCTGATTTTTGAATAGCTATGCGTAGTTTTTCCATAACACCACCCCCTAACCCCCTAAAGGGGGAACTGTTTAGCCATACTAACAGGGGCGTTAGCACAGCCTTAAAAAATTAAAGCCCGCCAATTGGCGGGCTTCGTATATGTTATCGCAATGCAATACAACACTCCACTCGCCTTAGCGGGTTTGGTGGTGGTGCATCATATGTACGGTACAGTTTGTCATTACGGCAGCGAATGTAGGGGCTGAACGCCAAAGTGCAAAGTTTTGGGGGTAGAAATAATTCAATTAGCTGTTACTACGCAGAGGTAGCAGAGTAAATACAACACAGAGTTACGCAGAGGAAACTACAAGATGTTATCTGCAAGATGACATCTTTGTTGCGCTGAACTACAGAGAAGAATGTTTGGCGCGGTACTGTTGTCTCTTGCTCGTACTGCTTCGCACAGCGTGCGTATGTACTGTGGGCTATTTATGTAAAAGAAAAAGCCAACGGTTCGTATTATTCTTGTTCTATCGGTATATTTTTGTCTCTACAGTATTTTTCAACTTCGGTGTCGTTCGAAAAATAATCATCGCAAAATTGGTCAAGTTCTTTCTCCGCTCCTGATACATATTTCTCACTTGCCGTCATCAGCATTTCTGTCTGTTCAATGAACTTGTTAAATTTATCGTTCATTTTGCAGAGTTTGTCAATTGTCTTGAAGTCTAAGTCTCTATAAGCTGCAGGAAAAAGTATTTTGCTTTGGTAAGGATTTGCATTAAGCTCAATTATTCCTATTCCAAAAGATTGATTTAGCCTTCCCATCTCTTCATATAAACTATCACTAAATTCAAAAGCAACCAAGTAACCATAATTTGCCCAACTTGAGTTTGAAACAGCTTGGAAGAACGCCTTCTTTAATTCACTATCACTATTAATTTCTTTTTTGAGTTCGTATGAACTCAATTTGAATGTGTCTACTCTGTTGATTGACTTTAAGAAATTCTGACTTGCCCTTGTTTGTAGGGTAAGAAACTTTATTCCAACCATATCAGGGTGTGTCCAGATTTGATTGTTGTCTTTACCATTAGATTGTTCGTGGAATATAGTCTTTGAATATGTGTCTGTGTTCTTTAGGTAACTGCTCAATAGCTTATGCAGATCTCTTTCGTCATATGTTTTTGCGTGATTAGGTTTAACTGTTTTTTGACTCTGATTTTGAGCCTCACCACTTAAAATATTAGAATCTATATTCTGTTCATTTTTGGTAAGATAGTAGTCGTAGTTCCCATCTTTGCGCTTTATACGTTTTACTCTAGTATCCCCATTACGAATAAAGTCACCTAATTGCGCTGACACTGTTGCTGGAGGAGTTTTGCCCGCAAATTCATAATACTTACTTTCAAGAATGTGATCACATATCTCTATTGAATTTGCTAACCTGTTCAAGTCTTCAAGGCTCTTTAAGATTGCTTCTTTTATTGTCATGAGTATTCCTTTATAGCAGTTGTGTTATGATTTATCTCTCCTATTACACGTAAATATATACATCTATATATTTCTACTCCAACTAAATACCC
>JAFDYM010000044.1 GCA_018267435.1 Bacteroidota bacterium
CGATATTACGCTTACCACATAAGTACCCGCAGCCAAGTTACTGATATCGGCACGGGTGTTGTACAAGCCCGACTGTGTAGCGTTTTCTGTTTGGGTGTAAATAGTTTTACCGTTCATATCGCTTATGCGTATTTCAACCTTGGCAGGGTTGTTCATGTAGTACTGTACGGCTATCTCCTTATCGAAAGGGTTAGGGTAGGTAGCTATCATTACCACATTGTCCTGCTTTATGTTTTTTACATCGGTAACTAGTGGTGCCTGCGCTGGCATATTGCCGCGTGGACTTAACGATATGATACACTCCGTAAGGTGGTTGTCGCCATCGTTATCGCACCACGACGCTGCGGTACTAGAGGTGAAAGCCTTATCGGTAATAGTGCTCATGTATATCCAGTCTCCCTGTACTTTATCGTTCGTTACATCTAGCAACAAGTACCCGCGCTTAGATAGCTCGGCGTATTTTATGTTAGGGTTAAAGGCTTGTATCAACGATACAGGCACACTAAAGTTGATGAAGCTGCCACTAGTTACGCTGGTGCATACATACTCCACCGCTACCGAGCCAGCACCTGTGCTGCTGGTATAAGGTACTCCATCTACAGGTAGGTCGTTTGCCCAACTGGTGTGTATGTCGCCCGTAAGCACTACCACGTTATCTATATTATTGTTACGTATGTGGTTCAGTATTTTGGCGCGCTCAGCTGGGTAGCCGTCCCACTGGTCCTGGTTCAGCGCCGAGCTACCAGCCTTTAGCGGCGATACCATTACCTGGTTGCCTATCAACTTCCACTTAGCAGTGCTATTGCTTAATTGCTGCTTAAACCATGCCAACTGTGTAGCGCCAAGCATGGTTCGGTTAGTATCGGTAACGGCTGCGCCTGTAGTACCTATCTGTTGCTCGCGGCCCTCTAGGCGGCTATCTATCATTATCAAATCCAACAAGCCGCCCATAGGTATTACGCGGTGTATGGTATCAACGCTGTTGTGTACGTCGCGTATCGGCATCCATTCAAAGTATGTTTTGCGGCCATACTCCTTGCGGTCTAGCCATGCGCCTTCGGCACCCTCGGTGTGGTTATCGGCACCGCCGCTCCAGCTATCGTTGGCTGTTTCGTGGTCGTCCCACACGGTTATAAAAGGGTACTGCCTATGTACCTCGCGTAGGTCTGGGTCCAGTTTATACTGACTATTGCGCAAGCGGTAGTCGGCTATGGTTGTTATCTCGGTTTGCGGCTCGTGCAGGCGTGCGCTATCTACGCCAGGTGTAAAGTCGCTAATGCCATATTCGTAATAGTAATCGCCCAAGTGTATCACTGCATCTATATCGTTCTTGTTGGCTATGTCGCGATATGCATTAAAGAATCCATCTTGATAATTGCTGCAAGCCACCACGGCAAAGCGCAGGTTGTTTACATTGCTGCTAGGCGAGGTGCGTGTTCTACCTATTATAGAATAGTTGACGCCGTGCTTAAAGCGGTAGTAATACCAAGTGTTTTCCTGCAGGCCTGTGGCATCTACCTTTACGGTATAGTCGCGGCTGCTATCGGTAGTAAAGCTCCCACTATTTATCACGTTTACAAAGTTGGTATCGGTAGCTATTTGCCAATCGACAGTGGCAGTGGCATCTTGTGTAGTTACACGCGTCCATAGTATTACCCTATCTGCAAGCGGGTCGCCCGATGCTACACCATGGTAGAACGGCGCCAAAGCAGGGTCAACATCCGAGCGAGGGTCTTGCGCAAAAGATATAAGCGAAACGAATAGCAATGCTAGGGGTAGCAGTTTTTTCATGGCTAGGGTTTAGGTATTTTAAAAGTAGCATAAAATGGGGGATTGGGAAATGGGGCTATGCATGAATTAGAACGCAGGCGATACTGATAACACAGATTTAACGCAGATTAATGCATGGGGTAATACACGGGCAATTTAGAACACGGATGAGACAGATGACACGGATTAACGCCGCTGCTATATGCCCGTGATTTAAATCACGGGCTACTGACACGAGTTGAGTTATTTCTAAAACATACCCTAATCGGTCCATTGCACATATAGGCCTACCTATCCGTAGCCCATGAATTAATTCATGGGCTTAGTTAAGCGCATCGATACTACTTAATCACGGAATAAAGCAATCCGTTTCTATCCGTGTCATCCGCGTCATCTGCGTTCAGAGGCACAATCAAAATCTTGGGGTATTTCACCCAATTATTTATGTATTTTTCCGCCGCATTCATTTAAACTAAACATAACATTCATGGTCTTCGATTTAAAGGCGGGTATATCTGTTGGCGTAGTAGATTTGGGAGAGGACAGGGCTACTGTAAGGCAAAAAATAAAAATGCCTTACAAGGAAGAAGTGGCGGAGTTTATGGACATAAAAGAGCACTTGGATTATTGCGGAAAGGAGAACCAAGTGAAGGCCATATACGAGAATGATAAACTGGTAGCGGTTGAGTTTTACGAGGGCGAAGTAACCTTCAACGAAGTAGATGTATTCAATACCGATGTAGAGATATTCTTTGAGCAGCTAGAAAAGCTAGATGCCGATGCCGATGTAACC
>JAFDYM010000450.1 GCA_018267435.1 Bacteroidota bacterium
GTAAACGGCAAGCAAATAGAAGTAGCCTGCAAATACATTTTGAATGGCAATACAGTAAGCTATGCCCTGCCAAATGGCTACGATAAAAACCTGCCATTAATCATAGACCCAACACTTATATTTTCCACCTATTCAGGGTCTACATCAGACAATTTTGGATATACCGCTACCTATGATAACCAAGGCAACGGCTTTGCTGCAGGATCGGTATTTGGTATAGGATACCCTACTACTACGGGTGCCTACCAAGTAAACTATGTGGGCGGGCCTGCCGTTGGAGGAATTGCTGGAGATGATATAGGCATAACTAAGTATAATCCTACTGGTACACAACGCTTGTTTTCTACTTATATAGGCGGCTATGGGCAAGAACTGCCACATAGCTTAATAGTAAACAGTAACGATGAACTATTTCTATTAGGTACTGCTGGTGATACAGCTTACCCTACTACCGTTAGTGCATATGACCGTACATTTGCCGGCGGCCCTAACCCTGGTGTTTTTACAGGCATAGCGGCCCACTATCGCAATGGTAGCGACATTGTAATTTCAAGATTCAGCGCCAATGGGCAGCAGTTACTAGCGTCTACCTACGTTGGTGGTAGCGCTAATGACGGCCTAAACTACCGTGCAGGTGTAGCATATAGCACGCAAGGATATTTGCGCCACAACTATGCCGATGAGGTAAGGGGCGAAATAGATATAGACAGGAACGGGAACGTATACGTAGCTTCATGTACTTATTCTGCCGATTTTCCGCGTACTACAGGTACATTCCAAAATGCCATAGGTGGCGGGCTAGATGCTTGCGTGTTTAAAATGGATGCCAACCTAAGCACTATGATATGGAGCACCACCTTTGGCGGCAACCAAAATGATGCCGCTTACTCGGTAGCTTTTGACAGTAACGACGACTTGTATATAACTGGAGGTACGCGCTCTAATAATTTTCCTATTACTAATGGCACCATACAAAACAGCTTTGGCGGCGGCAATGCCGATGGGTATATTATACACATAGATAACAACGGGCAGCAGCTACTACAATCTACATACTACGGCTATGCCAGCTACGACCAGATATACTTTGTAGAACTTGACAAACAAAACAACGTGCATGTATTAGGTCAAGCTGACAACTCAGGTACTAACTTTATATTAAACGCTGCTTACAACACCCCTAATGGCGGGCAGTTTATAACTAAGTTTAACCCTACACTCGATACTATCATTTGGTCTACTTCATTCGGGCGCGGCTTAGGCACTACCGATATTTCGCCTACGGCTTTTTTAGTAGATGTATGCAATAGCATTTATGCTTGCGGCTGGGGAAGCCCTAGTGTAAACGGCAACGTAGGTGCACCTGCTGGCACTGGCGGCCTACAGGTTACACCAGGGGCATTTCAAACAAGTACCGACAACGAAGACTTCTATTTAATGGTAATGGCAGATGATGCATCAGCATTGACCTATGCCACTTTTATGGGCGGCCCAGTAAGCCATGAGCATGTGGATGGGGGAACAAGCCGCTTTGATAAAGGAGGGGTAGTGTATCAATCGGTATGTGCTGGGTGCGGAAGCAATGATGATTTCCCTACTACAGCAGGTGCAGTATCTAACACCAACAATTCTACCAACTGCAATAATGCAGTTTTCAAATTCGACCTTGATTTACCTTTAATACTAGCCAACTTTACAGCACCTAGCGCTTGCCGCAATGTACCCGTAAGTTTCACCAACCTTAGCACGGTGCAAAGCAACCCAAGCTATGTATGGAATTTTGGCGATGGCGCTACTTCTACCCAAACCAACCCTACACATACATATTCGCAAACTGGCTTATTTACCGTAACGCTTGTTATAAACGACCCTACCAGTTGCAACTTGACAGACACCATAACCAAACAACTATTTGTACTGGGCGGTCAAAGCAACACCACGCTACCTGCACGTACCGTATGTGCGGGGCAAAGCGTGCAAATAGGAGTGCCACCTACCAACGACCCTGCCATAACCTATGTGTGGACTCCTAGTAATACACTAAGCTCGCCTTCGGTATCAAATCCATTTGCTACGCCTACACAAAACACTACATACCAACTAGTAGTAAGCAATGGTATATGTGCCGACACCTTTAGCCAAGCAGTAAACATAGCCACAGGCGGCTTTACTATTTCATCTACACAAATAGACTGCCCTGGCGATACCATAGTACTATCGGTAAACGGCTTGGCGCCAGGCTCAGTTATATCATACCAATGGCAGCCTAGCAACATAATTGTAGCAGGCGCCAACACCGCCAATCCGCTAGCTGTACCTACGGGCAATACCTCCTTTACACTTACAGTTGTTACTACTATAGGCTGCACATTTACGCAGCAATATAACTATGTATACCCTAGCAATTTTAGTAGGCCAAATGCCGATTTTATATTACCTACAGCTGCTTGCGTGCTTGATACACTAACCTTTGTAAATGCTAGTACAGGCAGTAGCATAAGCAGCTACAACTGGCAGTTTGGCGATGGCACTGCCAGCAACCTTGTTAACCCCACTAAAATATATACGCAAAGCGGCAGTTATACCGTTCGCCTAATAATAACCGATGACAGCACTTGTATAGGCAAAGACACGATTGAGAAGACCATAAACATATTGAGCGATAGTAACTATGTGCTGCCTACGCTTACTATATGTAAGGGCAGCAGCACCCCTATTGGCTTAGCGGGCAACGACCCATCGCTTACCTATAACTGGCAACCTACTACTGGGCTATCTAACCCTAATGTGGCCAACCCTACAGCATCGCCTGTGCAAACTACTATCTACTTATTAGTAGCAGCTAACACTCAATGTGCCGATAGCATCTATCAAACTGTATTGGTTGTTGATGATTCTATTTTCACCAACGATGACACCTTGGTTTGTCCATCTAGCCCTATACAGTTGTTTGCGGATAACACCGGCCCATCGGATAGTATGCGCTACGAGTGGCAGCCCACTAGCAATATAATTTCTGGCGCTAACACCGCTACGCCAATTGTAAGCGTTACAGGCAGTACTACCTTTACCGTAATAGGCACTAGCGAGCATGGTTGTAAATATTACGACACGGTGGTGGTTAGCACCTTTCCTGCAGCCGTGCAGTTGAATGCGTACGCTAATCCAGATACAATTTTCTATGGAGATACTACACAACTATTCGCCGATACCGCTTTTGTAAGCAGCTATGCTTGGCGCGATGATACTACGTTAAGCGCTACTGATGTATTGCAGCCGTATGCTTTCCCTAGAAACACTACCACTTACTACATAACTGCTAGCGACTTTATAGGATGTGCGAAGACCGACACAGTAACCGTATACGTACTGCGTACACCATGTGCCGAGTCGAACATATTTATACCTAACGGCTTTTCGCCGAATGGAGACGGCAAGAACGACATATTCTATGTGCGCGGCAACAACATAACCAAGGTGCTGTTTATTGTTTACGATAGATGGGGGCAGAAGGTGTTTGAATCTAATGACCTAGCTATAGGTTGGGATGGTGTATTTAAGGGTAAGAAACTTGACCCTGCCGTATTTGCTTACTATGTAGAAGGCGAGTGCGAGGGCGGCCAACAGTTTATTAAGAAAGGAAACGTAACTTTATTTAGATAGCGATGCGACGGATGATGGATGACAGAAGACGGATGAAAAATGCAGTGGTATTTGCTGTGGCATTGCTATGGTCGATGGTCAATGGTCAATGGTCGTTTGCGCAGGATATTCACTTCTCGCAGTTCAACTTCTCGCCGCTTAACCAAAATCCTGCCAACACAAACCTGTTCGATGGCACGTACCGCTTTGTAGGCAATTATAAGAACCAATGGCCTACGGTGCCTGTTCGCTTCAATACATTCTCTGCTAGTGCCGAGGCCAACTTGGCTACCCTAAACAATGGCGACAGGGTGGGTGCAGGCTTAGTATTCTACTATGATGGAGCAGGAGATTCTCGCTTTAGTGCGCTGAACATCGGTCTATCTGCCGCCTATGCCAAAACGCTAGACAAAAAGAAGAAACACTACTTAAGCTATGGCATACAGTTCGGCATGACTAGCAGAAGCTTTAGCTATGACAAACTGTACTTCGATAACCAATGGAACGGCGATGCCTTTAACCCCAACACGGGTATAGATGAATCGTTCACCCGCACGCGCTACAGCTTCTTCGACCTTGGCATGGGCCTAGCATATAAGTGGCAAAAAACAGAACGAACCGCCCTTACAGTTGGCTTTGCGGTAACGCACATCAACACACCTAGCCAAAGTTTCTACAACGATAATAGTATAAAACTGAATCCGCGCTTTACGGTGCATGCACAGGCTAAAGTAAAGGTGGCCAAGCACGTCGATATAGTACCCGAGGCCATGTGGCAAATGCAGGATGTAAAGCAAGAGTTTCTGATAGGCGCACATGCCAAGTACTACATACCTGCCAAAATAAAGCACACCGTGGCATTGAACATAGGTGCATATAGCCGCGTGATAGATGCAGGCTGGCTAATGGCGGGCTTGGACTACGACAACTTGCAATTCAACATGAGTTACGATATCAACTTCTCGAAACTAACCGCTGCTAGCAGATATAACGGCGGCATAGAAATGAGTGTGATATACATACTAAGCAAAGTGAAGAAGATAGATAAACCCGGTGCCGTGTGCCCTTCGCTATTATGATTTTGAAAGCCGTACATCTACATATAAAAAAACTGGGCTTGCTTGCGGCAATGCTGCTATGCTGCGCATATGTTCAAGCGCAAAGCGTGGCGCAGCTAGAGAAAGCAGGCGATAAAAAGTTTGCAGATGGCGAATACTATGCCGCTGCCGTGTATTATAAAGATGCCATAAATAAAAGCGAAGAAGATGCAGGCCTGTACTACAAACTAGCTGAAACATCGCGCCTGTTTAACGACTATGCCGCCGCTGCCGAAGCCTACAAGCAAACAGCGAAATTCGATACAGAAAAGAAATACCCATTGGCGAATTTCTGGCATCCTATTATGCTTAAAAGTACCTGCGAGTGCAAGTATCAAGATGTAGCCAAGCTATACCAAAAGTTTGCAACACGATATAAGAAGGACGACTACTACGCACGTAAAACACAGCAAGAAATTGCCTCTACCGCTTGGGCTATCGACCACCTAAAGAAGAATGATTCGATACAAATAGAGCACTTGGGCAAAGAGGTGAATACCGAAAAGTCGGAATTCAACCCCATACCTGTTTACCCTGATAGGTTGCAGTATTCATCGTTGCGCAGCCTTACGCCCGATAAGAAAGAAAAGGACAGCGAATACCTAGTGCGCATATACAATCAACTGCCTAATCCGCAAGAAATGTATATGCCCAACGGCAGCAGCTTTAACATGCATATAGGAAACGGTACTTACGACCACGACATTACGCGCTTCTACTTTACACAGTGCGAGGCAGAGGACAAAAGCGATACGCGATGTGATATATATGTAAGCAAATTTGATGGCTACCATTGGGGCGCTGCTGAGAAACTACCAAAGGAGATAAATGACTACACCGCCACCAACACGCAACCTGCATTGGGTTATGATAAGAATGGCAACGAGGTATTGTTCTTCGTATCGAACCGTAAGGGCGGCATGGGCGGACTGGATATATGGGTAAGCAAAATAACCAGCGATAGTACCTTTGCGCCTGCTGTTAACCTAGGCTCGCCAGTAAATACAGAAGGCAATGAAGTAACGCCCTTCTACGATGTAAACAATAAGAAGCTTTTTCTTGCTAGCGATTGGCACTATGGCTATGGCGGCTACGATATTTTTGAGGCGCAGGGCGAATACACGGCATGGAGCAAGCCGAAGAATTTGCAGCAACCTATCAATAGCGCGCAGAACGATTTGTACTATGTGCTTACGCCCGATAACCACCGTGCGTACTTTTCTTCTAACCGCAAAGGCTCGCTATTTATAGAAGCAGAAACTTGCTGCAGCGATATATATGCCTACAACACGGGCAAGCGTATAGATAAACCTGTGCTGCCAGAAGTGAAGAAGGATACACCTGTTACAGTGGTAAAAATAGATACACCAGTAACGATAGCGAAGTTGGATACACCAGTTGTTATTCCACCTAAAGCGGTAGTGCCTGAAACTATAGTTGCAGAAGTGCCGCCGCGCAAATTTGTTGATGAGAGCGTGAAGCAGGTAAAGCAGTTGCTGCCTGTTACTTTGTACTTCCACAACGATGAACCTGACTGCTGCAACCTGCGCGATACCACGAAGTTGGATTATAAAGAAACATACGAGTCATACTCTGCCAAGCTAAGCGAGTACCGCAAGGAGTTTGGAAAGGGCCTTACGCAAACTGCCAAAACACAAGCCGAGCAAGAAGTGTTCGACCTATTTACCCGCAAGGTTGACAAAGGCTTCTACGACCTTGTAGCTTTCAGCTCGCAACTATTGGAGCTATTGCAAAAGGGCAATAAAATGGAAGTAACCATCAAAGGTTATTGCTCGCCACTTAACTATAACCAGTATAACATAAAGTTGGGCTACCGCCGTATAGCATCGCTACGCAACTACTTCTACCACTACCGCGATGGCATTCTTCTACCATACATAGCCGAAGGCAACCTAGTGCTGAAGAACGAAAGCATTGGCGAAGAAACCGCACCAAAAAACCTAAGCGATAAATTGGAAGATATCCGCAACTCGGTGTACAACCCAGCCGTAGCTATAGAGCGTAGGGTAGAGATTGTTTCGGTGGAGATAAAGTAGAAGTATGAGGAGAGTAATTACTTTTATCCTACTTCTTACATCTGTATCTATTTGCATAGCACAAACGCATGTACAACCTAAGTTTACATTTCGTTCGGAGATAAAAGGCATTAGCAGTGCTGACAGAGCCTACCCTTTACCAAACACGGAAGGTTCAATTACTGTGCGGGCTGAAACAGGATTTATTCCATGGAGTAGTTCATGGACTGTAAGCGGATATTTTCATTCCTACCCAGCAAATTCATACAGTGCCGAAAAAAAGACCTATGAAAATGTTGGCAAACTACTTATTGACAGCATTGAAATACATAAAGAGGAAAGAAACGGATACTTTTTAAAGGAAGGATTAGACTTTGATGCAGCAAATAAACTTGACCACATATATGGCAAGGATATAGTGTGGAATTTTGGAGGGAATAAAGCCGCAGGTTACGATTCCTTTACCTACACAATGCACATACCTAAACGCCTGAACTTACAGATAGAAACATTAGAAGACACCAGCTATAAATTCGGCAAAAGACTAAGCTTAAAGAGTGGGACAGCAATAAAGTGGGATGCCGAAAAAGATAATAAGCAAGGAGTGCTTGTAAGTATAAAAGCAAGTAAATCTTGGGATGGCGAAAATTGGGTGATGCCTGTGATTGAATATGGACAGAACGACATTCTGGTAAAAGATGATGGCAGCTTTACTATAGATGAAAAAGCATTGCAGAATTTCCCAAACGACCAGAACATTACTATATCAGTAAGCGCTACAAGGTTTAACAGAGCAATTGTTACCAATGGAGATAAGCGCATTCAACTTTACTTTGAGGAACACCAATATGGAATCATACTTTTTAGAAAAGACTGATTAACGGGATCAATTTTGTATGCATGATTCTCGTCTCCCTACCCTTTGCTGCACGGGCAAACTTGCTATATTTGGCGCGTGCAGAAAAAGAACACAGATAAATCTCCCAAACGCACGGACAAAGCTCCGAGTGCCAAGCCTGTAAGCCAGGACGGCGCGAAGAAGAAATTTGCCGCGAAAAAGCCGGCTGCGAAGCCCGCTGCCGATAAGACGTTTGAAGCGCCGAAGAAGAAAGCTTCGGGCATTCCATTTAAAGGCAAAGGCCCTAGCAA
>JAFDYM010000451.1 GCA_018267435.1 Bacteroidota bacterium
GGGTTTAGAGTGCACGGCAACCAGATATCGCTTAAACAAAAGGAGCGTTACATGCGCGAGTCGTACCAATACATCCAGCAGTTTAAGGAAACGCTATTTGCGCACAATAGCAGTTACAAATGGAAAGTACAGTTGGCCAAATTTTGGAAAGTAGTATACTACTACAATATACCCGTTGTACGTAAAGTGTATCCTAATTTATTGAACTTGCCGCCGTATATACATTTTGACACTAAAGACAAAAAGTTCTTGCTACACAAATTTTAGTTTTTAGTAATAATGCCTAACTCATAAGCCATTTGCTGTGCCATTGGGTTTTGCGGTGCTATTTTGTATCCTTCCAAGGCATAATAACGGGCACTATCAATCTTGTTTTCGCCAATAAATGTTCGTACAATATTAATGTATGGTTCAGGTGTATTAGGTATGTTAACTATAGCCAGTTTATTTACAGCTACAGACTCCCTATATTTTTTTTGTAAAAAGAGTATATAACTCAACCTTTCGTAACTAGGATAGTAATTGGGTATTTTTCTTATGCAATACTCTAAATAGGGAATGGCTTCTTCATATTTTGCCTGAGCATAATAAAGTTCTGCTATTGATAATTGTATGTTATAGAAATTAGAATCGAGCGTAGACGCATACTTATATGCTATAATGGCGCTATCGGGCATGTTTAGGGTTGTATATGCCCTGCCAATATCATACGCTGCATTAAACATTGTAGGGGCAATACGGTTTGTTTCTTGAAAGTGCCCAAGGGCCTGCTTGCGCATATCGGTTTGCGCAGCCACATCGCTAATACTAAACGACCTTTGCATTAAGTGTATGGCCAACAGGTTATGTGCTTGTGCCGACTGTGGCGCATACTTTATATCGTGAGCGAACAAGGTAATGTCATCTTTCCACAGAGAGTTGCGATATATAGTTGCTAGGCCATAAACTATTAGTATAGGAACCACAATCCATTTAGCAGTAGTAGTTAGGGCCCTATTATTTTGTTGAGACAGGTATTTAGCGGCCTCTATAATTAAGTATGCCAGAAGAATGCAGAATGCAAGCGAAGGTACTAATAGGTATCGTTCGCCAATTACCCCAGGTATAGAGATGAAAATGTTGCTAAGGGTTATTATAAAAGCTAGGTAGAATAGGATACACCAACTTATAACCGGCTTGCGCTTTATGTAGTAAATGGCTGCCAATATAATAGATATATGTAGCAGTAAGCTTATTACAACAGTAGCGTTTATACCTGTAACTGGTTCTATTGTTTTATAGCCGTAATAATACAATAAGGGGTGAGGCACTATTAATAGCTTTGCATATCTCAAGAACACATCTAAAGCCAAAAGTACACGTTCCTTTAGCGGAGCACTTAAAGGTACTGGTGTTTCTATATAGTTTAGCGGCCTATCAACAGATACGCTAACAGGGCCAGGAACGGTTACGTTTTGTAGGTTGACAGTATTGCGAGTATTGTTATATATATTGTTGTACTTAAATGACCGTTCTAAATTAAAGGCGCTAAATTTGCTGTTTGAATATGATAACGGCATAAACGTTTCAATAACAAGAATTACAATGGCAATGCTAGATAATATTTGAAACAAGCGTAGCTGTGACCTGTTTTGATAATACCATATAATAGCTCCTATCGTACACAGCCAGTATGTTATCATTTGTGGCCTATACTGTCCGTTAATAAGGTTGTATGCTAATACACTGCCATATATTAAACCTAACACCACGCCACCAATAAGCAATGCTTTTTTGCGTTTCTTCTCTTCCAGTAGCAGTACTAAAAAAACTGCTGAAGAAATGAAGAATAGGCTAGATGATATAATGCGTTGGTTTATTATATATAGTACGATAAGTATAAGCGCAACCCATCTACTCTTTTTATCTAGCAAAAAATAAAATGGCACTAGACTTAGGTATAAAATAGAGGAGCTTTGGTTTCCTGATGCATCGAACTTTTGAATGAATAAAGCTGAGAAAACTGCAAGTGGTACTATTAGCCAAATGTTTGTTCGGCTTTTACTAAGTGCTATAAATAGCACACATGCCAAAATCGCTAAACGCGGTAACCATACTAGGTTAAAGAACAGGCCATAAATGCCAATTGCTATAGTAATGTACATTAGCGTAACCCACAAAACCACAGAACCTTTAGGTAATGCAAAGCTGATGCTATATGTTTCACTATTGTTACTAAATGCGGTTTTTGCGGTGGCTGTGTTCTGTAGCCTTTCTTTAATGCTTTGAAACGTATAGCTGCTACGGATTGCAGCAAGTACAGCGTAAACTAAAACATTGCCTACAAAGAGCAACAGGAAAATCATTAGTTTAAATACCAAGCTGGTATTATTCATAAAATACGCAGCCGATAACGAAACTAAGCACGTATAAAGCAAGTATTTAGTAAATGGTAGAGACCTGAAAAAGATGTAGGTAACAGGGATGAGAAATGCAAATGGAATGGCAGTGGACTTACTTAGCAAGGCTACAATAAAACTGATTATACTAAACAGTAATGCCGCTACAGGGTTTGTATCGAAGTATTTTACCAGTACCCATAGCGATAAGGCACTGAAAAGAAACATTAACAGTTCATCCCTGTTTTTGATACTGGCAACAACTTCCGTATGTATAGGGTGTGCAGCAAACAACAATACTGCAGTTGTAGTTATTATATCTGGTATAGGCAATAGAGCTTTTAGTAACCTATAAAGCAAAACGCACAGCAGGGCAAATAGAAGGGTATTGAAAAAGTGGCTAACGTGTGGGCTTTCGCCAAAAAATTGATGCTCGATGGCAAAGCTAAGGTGTACTATGGGCCTGTAGTCGTAGCTATAACCCATATCGTCGCTATAATAAGGAGCGGTAAAAATTTCGGGTATTGCGCTTATACCTTTCGATGTTATCTTATGGTTTCTGGTTACAAGTTCATCGTCTAGGTTATAGTCGTTACCAATGGTATTGGAATACAGTAAAAAGGCGAACGCAAAAATGATTAAAGGAATCCAGTGCCTTTTGTAAAAAGGTACTGATTCAGTTATTGCTTTCTTATCCTTAGTTTTTGCGGTTGCCATGCACAGTTGTTCTGTATCAATATTAAACTAAAAATGTTACTAGTAATCGGCTAAGTAGTAGGAGCTGGAACTTGGCGACCACCTTACTAAGGGGCTAAGCCCCTCGCGGTTTTTGTAATAAGCCCGCAGGTAAGCAATATCATTTACCATAAGTGCCTCTAACGTTTTGTTTACAGCACCAGTTTCAAGCAATACTTTAGGCGTACTAGGGGCTGCCACCTTCTCGCTTACACAAGTATATAGTTGTAGTGTTTCGGATAGTTTCAGCCAAACCTTCTCAACCTCGTTAATGCTTAGATTTTCTATTTGAGTCCAAGCGGTTTGGTTAAGTACAGTAAAGGCGTTGTTTACCTGCCTTTTGCTGCGTTTGTTAATACTTAAGTTAATCAGTCTTTTATTCCAGCGCTGTAATTGTGCAGTTTGTTGGTTACTAAACGTAAGCCAATTTATATCGCTGTATTTTTGCATAACAGCTACAGCTTCTGTAGCAATGTTAGTGTCTAAAGGTTGATCGGGTGTAAGGAATATATAATAAGCCCTTTCATGCTTTTGGCTTATGGTGTGCAGTGGTGTTGTTCTATTTATGTTTACCACTTCTACCCGGTGCGCTGGGTAGTTTAGGGCACTTTTATTAAACGTGCCGCTGCCATTTAGCCCTATGTTTACCAGTACCATTATAGGGTACTTTTGTTTATAGTCCGTGTCTGCTATATATTCAGCTAATAATTGCAATGCCTGTTTTTGAAGTAGTATATCTGTAATAGAACCTATACTTATGTAATAGCTAAACGGGTCAGCTTTCGTATCCTCAAAATGTGTGGGGCTTGATAAGCTAAAAAAATTGCCGGCCACATTCATACTAATGTTTTGAGCCACTTCGGTCATGGTATTTCCCCATTGCAATACAGGGGCTGTACAGGCTTTGCTACTTAGTAGCATATCGGTTTTTACATCCGCTAACTTTTTCGTGCCATAAAGGTCCACTACATAGTCATACGTACTTAGTGCGGGTGCTAGTTTATTAAGTTTACTGGGTAGTATTTCGAACCATGCATCATATACAGCTAAAGAGGTTTCTATAATGGAGAAATTGCAGTTATCTATACCTGTAGCAAGCTGTACCTGAAATAAGCCTTGCCTATTGGTATTTACGCCAGGCTCGCCACAGTTGGTACTGTACGATGATTTTGGAAAAACAAAGTATTTATCAAGCTCAATCATGTACTGCACGTAATGCTTTTTCCACGATTGCGTGCCCCAGTCGGCAACGTATTGTGGCAATACATTTGCGTTGCTTTGCTGGTTGCTGCTATACCATTGCGCAAACCCCTGCCATTGCTGGGCCGTATATGCTTGGCCCCAGCTAGATGGTAACTGCATAAAATAGTTGCTATAGCCATCGGCCATAGGGTAAAAAGGCAGAAAGCCGTTTTCGGTAACAGCATAGCTATATAGCGAAACCCCAGCTATTTGATTGTGCCCGCTATAGTGGTTTAAGGCCTGCATGGCATACTGGTAGAATAATGGTGAGACCATTAAGTCATCCTCAAGCATTATTATGCTGCCATACTGCATGCTAAGGCCGCTACAATTAATTATATGCTGTTTTAAACCTAGGTTTTCGGCATGTTCAATAATGTGTTTACTGCCATGTTTCCATTCAAAAGCGGAGCATATATCTGCTACCTGGTTGTTGTCGCTCTTATCTATGCTCAGCACCAATGGTATATCGGTATGCCCATAATGTGCATTGGCAAGCGTGCCTAATAGGCGTAGCAAAGTATGAGGGCGATTATAGGCTGCTATTACTATGGCTGGCTTATGCTGCATAATGGGTTAAGATAACACTTCGTAGGCAAACAGGTTGCCATATTTCTCTTTCAACAGTTCTATTACCAGCGGCTTTTCGCGCACCAGCACCTTTCTACCAGCTTGGGCTACCGCCACCGCCAGTGCCAATTGTTGCGATTCTTCTATAATAACTGTACCAGGTTTGTAGCTTACTTCGTTAAATATTATCAGTTCTTCAGCTTTATGCTTGGCCAGTATTTGGCTAAGCTGAAATTGCAGATGTTGGCGGTTAACATTATCCGTAGCCTTACCTATAAGCATTTCATTGCCTTGTGTTTCGGCATATGCATTCAAGGCCCTGTTATCGCGCGGAAAGCACGGGCCGCCAAAGCCAAAGCCATACTTTAGGTACTTATTGCCTATACGGCTATCGCTACCTATAGCGGCTAATATTTTTTCGGCATCGGCACCTGCTTGGGTAGCAAGGTCGCCTATGCTATTGGCAAACGATATTTTGGTGGTAAGAAAGCAGTTAGTAGCCAGCTTGGTTATTTCGGCACTTAGGGGGTCCATACGGCATATGGTAGGCTTGCTTTTGCACAAAGTGCCGTAAACAGTTTCAAGCATATCTCCGGCTTCGGCGTTTCCTTCACCTATCAAAACCTGATCTGGGTAAAGTTGGTCTTCTATAATATTCCCTTGGGCTATAAACTCGGGATTGTAGCTTAATATGTAGTTGTAATCGTGTAATTGTTTTTGTAGCTCTGCGGTGTAGCCAGGCATTACGGTGCAGCCTATTACTAGGTGTATCGGTTTATCTCTTTGACCAAAGTTTACAAGTGCGCCTGTTATACGCTCAATTTGATAATGGTCGTATCCGCCACCAGGTACCGATGGTGTGGCTACCATAACAAACAGCAAGTCGTAGTCATTTACTAGCACATCGGCTATGTGGCTCGATGCCCTAAAGTTTTTGCTTAATGAAAGCAGTTCGTTTACCTGCGGCTCGTGCGATTGGAAAGTTTTTTGGTTAAGCTGTTGTACATAGCTTTCAGATATATCAATACCCAATACTTCGTGCCCACATCTTTCCAAGTTTAGCGCAAAGCATAAGCCCAGTTTTCCTACACCTAGTATACCTATTTTCATTAGGCTAAATATAGCTATTCGGGCGAATTGAACGTTATTTGTTGTAGTTCAACATCGGCAAAACCCCAGTTCGGTTTATTGAAACCTAATGTAGTTTTATGCTTCATAATGTATTTCGAAGCGTCGGCAACTACATCAAAACCTATAGAAGGCTTATTGTGCACAAAGTGCATACGTTCTAAAGGGGCTAGCGCCTCCCAACCGTTATAGTGGTCAATGTGGTAAGTGCATGCCTCGCTAGGTAGAGATACTTGTTTATAGCCTAGCGCAGCTGCAGCGGCTATTCCTAAAGTGTCTATATGTATTGAGTAAAGGTCTAGTTCTGGGTACCCCTCTATTTTTGTCCATGTGTCTTTGTGCATCAACGTAAAATCGCCGCATGCATTCGAGTCTAACTTAATAAAGGTAACAGCTACCGGATCGTAAAATGTATACTTAAAACCTACTAAATAATTTAATGTAAGTGCTATAAATTTTTTTTCAAATGCCCATTTTGGCCAATCTATCATATTGGAGTAAAGAGGGTTTTTGCCCAACACCCTCAGCTTGTTGTTTTCGCAAAATTCAAACTGCTGCTTAAGTGTCCATTCTTCCTTAATACTTGCGGGTACATCACAGCGGTTAGCACGGTAGTAGCTGTTTTTATCAAGTTTCTGAGCGCTTAAAAATTCAAATAGTTTATCGCTAAAAAGTAAGTCGACATTGGTACACAATACAAATTCGCCTTCAGCCCTGCGTATGCCTACGTTTTTAGCTATCATTTGGTATAGCGGTATCTGTTTGGAAAACCTGTACCTGTAATGCAATTCGGGCGGAACAACAATGTATTTAAGCGTAAGAAAATCGGCTGTTTTGGGTTTTGGCAATACTTGGTGCAGTGGCTCTGTTTCGGCAGGTGGGTTCCACTCTACTATAATAAGTTCGGTACGTAGTTGGTATTTGTTACATTGTTCTATCAGTCCGTTTATAAACATGCGCATGCGTTTCAGCATATCCTCGCCGTGGTTATCGTTTCTCGAGGCCGCAATTATTGATAGGTATGGTTTTGTGTTCTTACTCATGCAAGTTTATTTTCTTACAGTATCTGTTCTTCAAACTTTGTTTCGCCACAGCCCCATTGGTCATCATTTTCTATTATTGGTTTTTTTGCAGCTAGCATACTTAGCGCGGCTGTTTCAAAACGCTCATACTCGCTGCGGAAAAAGGGGTTGCTGTTCATGTCATCCCAACCAAACCTACGCTCATGGTGCTGGTGGAAAACTGGGGTATAGAATATTTTTTCATTAAGCCCTGAGGCTGCAGCTATAATAACTATCCATGAATCGGCATGGGTTGAAACCATTGTATTTTCGGGGTTGCCCCTTAGCTTTATCCAGTTGTTTCTATGCATTAGCATAAAATCGCCTGAGCCTTGGCAATGATATTTGTACTCGGCATTATGAGATACAAAAGAAATGCCCCACCTATTCATCACTGTAGGAAATTCAGCTTTAAACAAATTATATTTAAGTCTGAAGAAGTTATAGATTTTTAAACTTAGCAATTCAATCGAAAAGTTTTGCCCTTTGATATCGTATGTAAACCCCTTCATAAATACTTTAAAGGTGTTTTGCTTACATGCCGCTATCAGCTTACCATTACTGTATGCTGTAGTATCAAACTTATGAAAGTCGGCCCGGCTAGTACGGTAATAGGTATCGGAAGCTAAGCTTTGTTGCGCTATATGTTTAAGTATATTATCGGGTACAATAATATCGGCATTCGTACTTAATATGTACTCGCCTTTTGCCCGGCGAATACCTATATTTTTGGCTATAAACTCATAAAA
>JAFDYM010000452.1 GCA_018267435.1 Bacteroidota bacterium
AAAAGAACCCTGATGACCCCGAGTGCTTACAGAACGATGGAGAAATAATAACCACCGTAAGGCTTACCGTGCGAGATTCGATAACCGATACTACAGTAGGTGTATTTGAATGGAAAGATGCAGATGGCGATGGAGCAGGCGCACCTACTATTGACCAGATAAACCTAAGCGCTAATACTACCTACAAGGTTGGCCTACAGGTGTTGAATGAAATAGCAAGCCCTGCCGAGGATATAACTTTGGAAATTCAACAGGAAGCCAACGACCACCAGTTTTTTTACCACGAACATAATGTGGGTATAACCATAGCCTACGATGACTTGGATACCAATAGCCCGCAACTACCTGTGGGCATACGCACCTTATGGCGTACAGGTGCAGCAGGCACAGGCAATGTGCACATTACCCTTAAGCACCAGCCTGGCATAAAAGATGGTAATGCCAATACTGGCGATACGGATGTAGATGTAGAGTTTGTAACAGTGGTGCAGTAGGACCTTTTGTCATTGCGAGCGACCGTAGGGAGCGCGGCAATCCCTAGAATAGTATTACTAGAAGGGGATTGCTTCGTCGCTACGCTCCTCGCAATGACAATATCTCAATAAAAAAAGCACCGTTCCTCTGCAAGAACGGTGCCGTATTAAAACAACTAAACCTTATAGACTATTTTGATACCATAAATATATAATTCATATTTATTACATTTTCGTCGAAAATAGAACAATTCTTACTTTTAGCTTATACATGTACACTATACGCACCTTTACCTACGGCAGTGCCGACTATAAACAAGCCGTTGATCTACGTTATAAAGAACTACGCGCACCATTGGGCTTACTGTTTACCAATGCAGAGCTACAGAAGGATGAGCCCGATGTACACATGGGCTTGTTTGATGAGAACAACAACATATTGGTCTGCCTTACCTTAACCGATACTGGCAATAGCAAACTAAAGGTGCGCCAAGTAGCTACCGATAGCAACCAACAAGGCAAGGGCCTTGGCCGAAAGTTATCTGACGCAGCGGAAGAATATGCGAAGCAACATGGCTACCTCACTATGTACTGCCATGCGCGCAAGGTGGCTAGTCCGTTTTACCTAAAGTTAGGCTACAAAATTGTAAGCGATGAATTTACCGAAGTAGGTATACCGCATTATGTAATGGAGAAGACGCTTTAGTTTTTTAGAACGCGGATGACACAGATGACACGGATTAACACAGATATTGCGGCCTAACTATACGACCAATAAGCGCAACAACTTAGAGCCTCAAGATTTTTCGGTTCAAGGGAAGGGGCAGCAATGAAGAAACTCACCCCACCCCTCTCTTTAAAAAGAGAGGGGTATTAGTTTGCCATTAGCTTTACAGTACCGTTAATGACATATCTCCCTTCTCTGTTTATAGAGAAGGGATGTCGGCGTATGCCGACAGGGATGAGTAACAAAAGAAAATGTCCACAGACTATAGGCGCGTGGCGCGCGTGCGCATGTACAAGGCGCAGCAGTATGGCCCTAAATAAAAAATGTGAACGGTAAATGGGGCATGGAACAAATAGGCGGATTAGAGCTTGCTTATTAACTTAATCTTTGTGCCCTTAGCGCCCCCCCTTTGCGTGCTTAGCGGTTAATTGTGTTTTGTTTCAAATTGCTCATTCAGGCCTTAAACATTCTTCACAAGCGCCGCTATTGCCTGTTTCTGTTATTATCCTTTACTTGCACCCTGCAAAACAGAAATTATGAACTACGATTTAATAGTGATAGGAAGCGGTCCGGGTGGTTATGTAGCTGCTATTAGGGCCTCGCAACTGGGTTTGAAAACTGCGGTGGTGGAACGCGAAAGCCTAGGCGGTATATGCCTAAACTGGGGCTGCATACCTACCAAAGCCTTATTGAAGAGCGCACAGGTATTTGAATATATAAACCATGCTGGCGACTACGGTATAACCGTTGGTGCCCCTAAGGCTGACTTTGGCGGTGTGGTAAAGCGTAGCCGCGGCGTAGCCGAGGGCATGAGCAAGGGCGTGCAGTTCCTTATGAAGAAGAATAAGATTGATGTAATAATGGGCACCGGCAAGCTTAAAAAAGGCGGAAAGGTAGAAGTGAAAGATGCTGCCGGCAAAGCTACCGAGTATGCTGCCAAGCACATAATATTGGCCACAGGCGCGCGCAGCAAAGAACTGCCTAACGTAAAGCAAGACGGCAAAAAGATAATAGGCTACCGCGAGGCTATGAGCCTACCTACACAGCCTGCTAGCATGGTGGTAATGGGTAGCGGCGCTATAGGTATGGAGTTCGCTTACTTCTACTCAACCCTTGGTACTAAAGTAACCGTAGTTGAGTTTTTGGATAACATACTACCGCGCGAAGACAAGGACGTAAGCAAGGAGATGGAAAAGATATTCAAGAAGAAAGGCTTGAATATATTGACGGGCACTGCCGTGGAAAGCGTAGATACCAAAGGGGCTAAGTGCGTGGTAAATGCCAAAGGCAAAGATGGCAAGGTAGAGAAGATAGAGTGCGACATAGTGCTTAGCGCCGTAGGCGTAACTACCAACCTAGAGAACCTTGGCCTGGAAGAAGTAGGCGTAAAAACCGATAAAGGCTTAGTGGTGGTTGACGACTACTACAAAACAAACGTAGCTGGCGTATATGCCATAGGCGATATAGTAAAAGGCCCTGCATTGGCACACGTAGCCAGCGCCGAGGGTATAACCTGTGTAGAGAAGATAGCGGGCCACCATCCTGAACCTATCAACTACGATAACATACCATCGTGTACTTACACATGGCCCGAGGTAGCATCAGTAGGTTTAACCGAGGAGCAAGCAAAGGAGAAAGGCTACACCGTAAAGGTTGGCAAGTTCCCTTTCAGCGCCAGTGGCAAGGCTAGCGCGGCAGGTGCCAAAGATGGTTTTGTGAAAGTGATATTCGATGCCAAGTATGGCGAGTGGCTAGGCTGCCACATGGTAGGCGCCAACGTAACCGAAATGATAGCCGAGGCAGTAGTAGCCCGCAAGTTGGAAACTACAGGCCACGAAATAATAAAATCGGTACACCCGCACCCAACCATGAGCGAAGCTATAATGGAAGCAGCCGCTGCTGCCTATGGCGAGGTGATACATTTATAATACCTAAGCCATAATGAGTAATAAGAATAAAACGATAGGGTTAGCAGCGGCCATGCTGCTGCTAACTGCTATAAGTTGCAATAGCCCTAAAAAAATGCTTTGCCGTAGTTGGGATGTAGTGTATATCGATTTTGATGCCAAGCAACTGGGTATTACACCACAAATGAAAGGGGTAATGGTAAAGCAGTATGAAGATAGTGCCAACTTTACCTTCGATAAAAAAGGCAACTACTACCTACAAGTACCCGAAGCACGCGATACAGGCACCTGGGCACTGAGCCGAAAAGCTGATAGCCTATATGCTAATGCAGGCACTTATAAATTTACCAGTAAAGTATTAAGCTTAACCAAAGACACGCTGAGCCTAGATAGCAAAACCAGCGATGGCGTAAACATAAAATTTGTGTGCAGGCCAATACCTACTCAATACGCGAAGTAATATTCGAGATTTTGTATTCTCCGTTTATCTGCTGAAAGCCGAAAAACTTGCGGTGCACCTTTTTGGGGCTTATAAACATTACCTCCAGCATTTCCATTGAGCTACCATCGCCAAGCGGCATATTGAATACTCGCGGATATTCGCGGCTTTGTACGTTGGCATTCCACTTGTTAAACACTTCGGCAGTAGTTTTTACTATGCCTATTTCGTACTTATCCTTTAGGGCGTGTACGTCTTGGTTATAGCGCCTTTCATCGGGCCCGTGGTATACAAGTAGGCTAGCCAACTTGGCATTGTCCTTTGCTTTGCTGGCGGCAAAAGCCTCATCAAGCAATTCTACAAACACAGGTATTAAAGCACTATCGCCATGGGGCGTAGTTATCATGTCTATAGGGGCACTTACAGTAGCAGTAGTGTCTACAGGTATAGCTACAGGCGTATCCTTTTTGCAGCCTTTACAGCTACTAAACACCGTTATGCCGCCTATGCTGGCTACTACCAATACTGCTAATACATACTTCTTAACCATGCGCCGAAAATACATATTTTGAAGAGACATTAGAATTTAGACGCTAGATATTAGACGCTAGACATGCTTGGCAGACCGCCGACGACAGACCACGGTAAATACAACACTTCGGTTGTGCTATAATGCGCACTTGCCCCATGCCCCCTTTTACATTTTTTACTTGGGGCGGTACTGCTGCGCTTTACACGTACGCACGCGCGCCATAGACTTGCCCCGACATGTCGGGGGCCTTCAGCCTGTGGGTGTATATCTTTTTTTACTCATCCCTGTCGGCATACGCCGACATTCGCCTCCCCTATATCACCCTCAGCCTCTCCTCTTCTAAATCTATTTGATATAGCTGCTGGCGGATGGCTTCCTCATTTATTTTAGGGTCTTTGTTCAGTTCGGCCAGGTATTGTCGCTGGCTTTCCAGCATCTCTACAAACAAAGGTTTAGTCTTTTCATTTATCCAGCTCTCGTCGGTTACTTTGGCCCTCTCCTCCCACTGCTTCATAAATAGCTCAAGCCCTTGGTGCCCCTTCAAGTCGCCCTCATATTTATCCTTCAAAAACTGGTGTACGTGCTTCTGTAAGGCCTGCTTAATTCTTATTCTGCTAGCATGTTCCGACTCTTCTTCAAACAAGCCGTCGAACAACTTGCTGCGCTCGATAAAGTATGGCAGCGTAAGGCCCTGTACCACTAGTGTAAGCAATATAACCACAAAGGTGATGAACAGTATAAGGTTGCGCTGTGGAAAGGGCGTACCATCGGCAAGGGTAACAGGTATGGCCAGTGCCGCCGCCAGCGACACCACTCCACGCATACCCGTCCAGCCCAACAATAGCGGCAGTAGCAACAAGCGCTTTGGCGTAAGGTTGCGCGGCATATTTGAACGCTTAAACAAGCGCGTAGCCACCAATGCCATATAAGAACTTATTATACGCACCGCTACCAAAACCAACGTAACCAATACTCCATAACCTATAGCTGTGCGCAACGGTGTACCCTCGGCCCTTATGCCTTCTACTATTTCGGGTAGGTCTAAACCTATAATGAGGAACACGAGGCCATTGAGGATAAACACAAAGGTTTCCCATACGTTGTACGACATAATACGGCTGGCACTGTTCAAAAACAACAAACGCTTAGCCGACATATACAAGCCACCCGTAACCACCGCCAACACGCCCGAACAGTGCACCTGCTCGGCTACCCAATACATAAGGTACGGCTCGATAAGCGTAAGGGCAATATCGGAAAAAGGATCGGTAGGTAAGCGCTTGTGCAACCATATAAATATTATAGCCAATGCCAAGCCTATACCTGCACCCGCAATTACCATCCAGGCAAAAGTGCCAAGGGCTTGCTGCCACACAAACTGCCCAGTGCCTATGGCAATAAGCGCAAAGCGGAATATGATCAACGACGAAGCATCGTTCAGCAAGCTTTCACCTTCCAATATAGCCACTGTACTCTTCGGTATCTTTACAAACTTGGTAATGGCACCTGTACTTACAGCATCGGGCGGCGATACTATGCCGCCTAACAAAAAGCCCAAGGCAATACTAAAACCCGGCAAATAGCTATTGGCAATAATGGCCACCGCTGTAGCTGTAAAAAATACTACCAGAAAGGCAAAGCTGCCTATCATGCGCCAAAACTTACGCATATCTTTAAACGATGCATTCCATGCAGCCTCAAACAACAAAGGGGGCAAAAACACAAAGAAGATAAGGTCGGGGTTGAGCCTTAGCTTAGGCATGCCGGGTATAAAGCTTACAAACAAACCTGCCAGCACCAACACTATGGGGTAGGCCACCTTAATGCGATTGGCCCACATATTCAGCAGCACTATGGCGGCTATCATAGCAAGTAGAAATGGAAGAATAGT
>JAFDYM010000453.1 GCA_018267435.1 Bacteroidota bacterium
GCTTGTTTGAACATTTGCTTCGCTAGGTCGCTCTGCTCGTATAGGTCTTTACCCATACCTACAAACTGCGAACCCTGACCTGGAAATATATATGCTTTCATTGCGGTTGTGTTTTGTACTCACCCCCTAGCCCCCTCTCTATAAACAAAGAGGGGGAATAAGAAGGGATATATGTTTAGCTAAGTTTTGCTGATATAAGACTAATAAATTCGCTGCGTGTTGTTTGTTTTTCAAACTCACCAGTAAATGCCGATGTAGTAGTTACAGAGTTTTGCTTCTGCACGCCACGCATCATCATGCATAGGTGCTTAGCCTCAATAACTACGGCAACGCCTAGCGGGTTCAGTGCTTCTTGTATGCAGTCGCGTATCTGCGTAGTCAACCTTTCTTGTACTTGAAAACGGCGCGCATACACATCTACCACGCGTGCCAGTTTGCTTAGGCCTACCACTTTGCCATTGGGTATGTAGGCTATGTGTGCCCTACCGTAGAAAGGCAACATGTGGTGCTCGCACATGCTGTATAGTTCTATATCTTTCACTACTACCATTTGGTGGTGCCCTTCATCGAACAATGCCGAGCGCATTATCTGTAACGCATCTTGGTTATAACCTTGCGTAAGAAAATGCAAGCCTTTCGCGGCGCGCTCAGGCGTTTTTATCAAGCCATCGCGGGTTACGTCCTCACCTAGGGCGGTTAGTATCTCCTCAATGCTCTTAGTTACCAGCGTCAACGACTTTTCGTTGTAGTTCTCTATCTTTTGGTAGTTGCTCATATCTCAACAATATAAAAATCTTAATCCAATTCGCCGTAGTACTCTACGTATATGTTTTCGGTTTCTATCAGCTTAATGCAGTGCAGTTGACAGCCTGTAATATGTGGTGCCAGCCAGCGCCATATTTGCCTTACTATGTTTTCTATGCTCGGCATTACGTTCTCCATTTCAGGCACGTCCATGTTGAAGTTCTTATGGTCCAAGCGCTCCACCACTTCGCGCTTTATTATCTTGCTCAGGTCGTGCGCGTTCATTACAAAACCTGTATCGGGGTCGGGTTTGCCCTTTACCGTTACAAATAAATCGAAGTTGTGGCCATGCCAGTTTTTGTTGGCACACTTGCCAAATGCCGCATCGTTTTCCTCATCAGTCCATGCGGGGTTGAACAGCCTGTGTGCGCCGTTAAAATGCTCCCTGCGTGTTAAGTATATCATATCCTCGTACTTTGTCTTTTTCGTCTGTCAGCTTCTAAACAATACCGGCATTATTGCGGGCAAGTTAAAAGGGGCAGCGAAAATAGGCATATCTGCTAACATAAATTAATGATTGGCTACCATACTGAAAACCAATATTGTTTTATATTGGCATGGTTATTAGTGTAGATCAACCAAAAACAACCGAAAAATATGAACAAACTAAAGAGAAATGCATTGGGAGCATTTGCCATGTTGATGATAGCCATGCTATTTATGGGTGCTTCGCCTGAAAAGAACCAGATTGAAAAGATATGGTACAACCAGGAAAAAACGAGTAAAATTCAAATTTACTTGGCTAAAGACGGTAAATACTACGGTAAAGTGGTGTGGCTAAAAGAGCCTAATGACCCTAGCACTGGCAAACCGCGCCTAGATAAGGAAAACCCCGATGAAGCTAAGCGCAATACACCTATACAAGGTATATTGATATTGACAGGCTTTAGCATAGATAAAGAGGATGCAAATACCTATGTTGACGGTAAAGTATATGACCCTAAAAACGGTAAAACCTATTGTGGCAAAATAACTTACAAAGGCACTACGCTTGACCTTCGCGGTTACATTTGCTCGGCATCGTTCCTAGGCCGTACCAGCACTTGGACTTTGGCCGAAGGTCAATAGTATATTGCTAGAAAAGATAGATAAGCCCTTTCCATTTGCGGAAGGGCTTTTTCATTTCATATATTCGCCCTGTTATGGGTTATAAATCTGCCATTGCCAAGCTAGCCGCCAACGTACTTGCCCCACGTATATACAAGGAGCAGGCAAACGCCGTGGCTATGCAAAAAGCATTGATGCTGCAACTGGTACGCAGTGCTGTCAATACCGATTATGGCAAGGCGCATGGCTTTGCTGCTATACATAGTTATGAAGACTTTAAAGCCGCAGTGCCAGTACAGGACTACGAGCATATGCGTAATGATATTGAGCTGATAGCCGATGGTAAGCCCAATGTGCTATGGCCGGGAAAGCCCTTGTACTTCTGCAAAAGCTCAGGTACTACATCAGGCACCAAATACATACCTGTTACACAGCCGCAGATACAGGCCATGATAGATGCAGCCCGAAACTCGCTGATGATGTATGTGGCTGAAACGGGTAACGCTGCTTTCTTCGACCATAAGATGATCTTTCTGCAAGGCTCGCCCGTATTGGATGCACATGGTGTAATACCTGCGGGCAGGTTGAGCGGCATTGTTTACCACCATGTGCCCTTCTATGTAAATGCCAACCGTATGCCTAGCTATGCTACCAACTGTATAGAGGATTGGGAGGATAAAGTAGATGCCATAGCCAAGGAGACCTTGAACAAACGCATGAGCCTGATAAGCGGTATACCACCTTGGTGTGTTATGTACTTCGAGCGCTTGCTTGAACTGAGTGGCAAGCAGCACATTAAAGATGTGTTTCCCGATTTTAAGGTATTTGCCTTTGGCGGTGTTAACTACGAGCCATACCGCAAGCAAATAGAAAGCCTTGTCGGCTTCCCCATAGATTCGGTTGAAACATACCCAGCTAGCGAAGGCTTTATTGCTTATCAAGACACACAGAAAGAGAAGGGCTTACTGTTGAACATTAACGGGGGCATATTCTACGAGTTTATAAAGGCCGATGAAGTATTTAACGAGAACCCGAAGCGCATAATGCTAGATGAGGTAGAGCTAGATGTAAACTACGCCTTGATACTGAATACCAATGCAGGCCTATGGGGCTATAGCATTAGCGATACGGTAAAGTTTGTAAGTACTTCTCCCTATCGCATTGTAGTTACGGGTCGCATCAAGCATTTTATTTCTGCCTTCGGCGAGCATGTAATAGGGGAGGAGGTAGAGTATGCCTTAATGCACGCCATGCGCGATGCCCATGCAGGCGTAAGCGAGTTTACCGTAGCTCCACAAGTGGTAAACCCCGATGGCGGCCTACCTTACCATGAATGGTTTGTAGAGTTTAGCCAACTGCCACATAGCTTGAACAGCTTCGCAGGTTTGCTAGATGAATACTTGCAGGGCAAAAACAGTTACTACTACGACTTGCGCAAAGGGCATATTCTGCAGCAGCTTAAAATAACGCCGTTGCGCAAAGGTGCATTTGCCGACTACATGAAAACCAAAGGTAAACTAGGCGGGCAAAACAAAGTGCCACGCCTAACTAATGATAGAAAGATAGCTGATGAATTAGCAGCCTTTAGGGCTTAATGCTAGAAAGCAAACTTAGCGCCTATGGCACCGTTAATGCCATAGCTGGTGTACTTGTAGAAGCGGCCGTAGTTCTGGTTGGCTATGTTGTTTATCATACCCCAGAAAGATACGTGCTTGTTGAAGAAGTACTCGATACCTACATTGATATCTGCAGTACCTTTTAACTTTATCTCGCTGCCATCTACCACTGCTAAAGGAGCATAAGTAGAAGTAACGCCATATAGGTCCAGGTATACGCTAATCTTCTTCTTCCATATATAGTTGGCGCGGAAGGTAGTGCGGAATGCTGGTTCGCTCCAAGCGCGTGCTTGGCTCTTTAACTGGTAGTGGTTATAGTCACCCACCAAAGTAAAGCGCAACCATTCCTTCACGTTATAGCCCGCCTCGAAGTGTGCGTTGTACACTAGCGTATTACTATCATACACTACCAGGAATCGCTTCATGTCCATAGTATCGTTCACAAAGAATGGATTCTGCTTGATATGGTTGAAGTGGAAGGCAACGTTGTAAGAGAA
>JAFDYM010000454.1 GCA_018267435.1 Bacteroidota bacterium
ATTAGCATTGAATACTTATAGCAGCAGTTTGCTGTACACTATACCTACACCCTTTGGGCGCAAGCCATTCGAGTTTGCCGTAGGTTTTAGGAGCACATTCGCGCTCTTCATTATAGCTTATGCCATAGCAGGTATAGCCGCAGTAGTTGTCAACTTCAATTTGGGCATATTCGCATTGCTTATGGTATTTGCCATTACGCTTAGCTACTATGGCGCACCCGAAGATGAATATTATGTATGGCAACACAGCTACTCGCCCAAGGCTTTCCTATTCATGAAATATAAAACAGCAGTTCAATATGCTACGCTGTTGAGCTTACCCGCATTGGCTATTCTGTGCATTGTCTTCTATACGGATATACACTACATACTATTGTTTCAGCTATTAGGTTATGTCTACATAGCCTGCATGATAGCCGCCAAGTACTCGGCATACCCAAGCGAAATGAACGTGCCGCAAGCAGTACTGCTGGCATCTGCTATATGCTTCCCTCCTGTCCTCTTGATAGTATTCCCTTATTTTCTTTCACGCGCAATGCAGCGCCTACAACCTATATTGAAATGATAGCGATACAGAACCTACACAAAAGCTATGGCAGCAAGCAAGTGCTGCAAAACATCAATATACAGTTTGAGGCAGGCAAGGTATATGGCATAGTGGGAGAAAACGGTGCGGGTAAAACAACCCTCTTCCGCTGCATAGCAGGCTTGGAAGATTATACGGGCACTATTAGCAGTACACAACAACCATTAAAGGAACACTTAGGATTGCTGCTTACCGATCCGTTCTTTTTTGCCAAGATAACGGGCCGCGAGTACCTACAGCTATTGTGCAATGCACGCAATATTGCCATTGCCGATATCGACAGCCGCAACATATTCGACCTGCCGCTGAACCAATACGCCGCCACCTATTCTACAGGTATGAAGAAGAAGCTGGCATTGACGGCTATCTTGATTCAGCAGAACCAATATTACATATTAGACGAGCCTTACAACGGTGTAGATATACAAAGCAACATCATCATTACCGAGATAATACACAAGCTGAAGGAATTGGGCAAAACGGTTATTATCTCCTCGCACATCTTCTCTACCCTTCGCGATACTTGCGATGAGATACACTTATTAAAAGATGGCATCTTTACCCAATCTGCACAGCGCGATGGGTTTAGCGAAATAGAACAAGCCATGAAAGAAAGCAGCGTAGGCAATAAGTTGGAAAGGCTGTTGTTGCAGTAATTGCAATAGCCACAAAGGCGCGAAGACACAAAGCAAGGTGCAAGTTCGTTGCCGCTCACTTCAATGAACGGTTTCAGTTAAAAGCTATGAATATGGAAACTTGGCAGATTTGCACCAATATTGCATGGATATGGCAGCAATTCTACGTACAATCATTTTGCTTGCAGTACTGGCAAGCACACAGTTAATACAAGCACAAAGCGACAGCACTATTTGTTATCTGCGCGACCCCGATGGCCGCATACGCGAGCATAATGTCGATTTTATAAAGATGCTGTTGGATGTAAAGCTGGATGCTAAGCAAGGCAAGGTTACAGGCTTAGTGAAGTACGATTTTAAGCCAATACAGTATGTGGTTGACACCATCTTTCTAAACGCGCCGGGCATAGGCATAAAGCAGGTATTGCTTGATGGTAAAGAAGTGAAATTCGACACCGCTGCCGAGGGCGTAACCATTCGCTTTGCCAAAAGCCTTGACTGGAACAAGCAGTACAAACTAGACATAAGCTATGAGGCACAGCCGCGCAAGGGTATGTACTTTATAGGTTGGAACGTAACAGCCGAAAACACGACCAAGAACCCATACTTTACCCGCAAGCAGATATGGACACAGGGCCAAGGTATAGATAACCGCCACTGGATACCTTGCTACGATGATGTAAACGACAAACTGATTACCGAAACGGTGATTACCTTCGATTCTAACTACACCGTAATATCGAACGGTGTGCTAAAGAGCAAAAAGGCCAACGCCGATAAAACCTATACTTGGCACTATGCCATGGATAAGCCGATGGTGCCGTACCTGATAATGGTAGGCATAGATAAATTTGGCTACCGCGACTACAAGAGCAAGAATGGCATCACCTCGCGCCAATACTACTATGCCGATAGGCCAGAAACTGCCGAGCCTACCTACCGCTATAGCGCCGAAATGATGGACTGGATGGTAGCAGAATATGGCGTAGCTTACCCTTGGCAAACCTACTGCAATGTGCCAGTACAGGACTTTATGTATGGCGCTATGGAAAACACTACCGCCACTATTTACGGCGACTTCTACCTGAACGATAAGCGCAGCGTAATTGAGCGCGCATACACAGCTACAAACGCGCACGAATTAACGCACCAGTGGTTCGGCGACTATATAACAGAGTACAGCGGCTCGCACCATTGGCTGCACGAAAGCTTTGCAACCTACTATGCCAAGCAGTTTATGCGCCACGTACACGGCGAAGACCAATATGAGGCTGCCAAACGCGGTGAGGCTAACAGTGCCATAGGTGCCGATAACCGCGACCGTTACCCAGTGGGTAGTGTAAAGGGCGGCAGCAGCAGGCACTACCCTAAAGGCAGCTTTGTAATAGATATGTTGCGCTATACGCTGGGCGACTCGGTGTACAAAAAATGTATTACAAACTACTTAAAGAAGTACGCTTACGCCAACGTAGATAACCATGCCTTTATGATGGCATTTATGGAAACAGCGGGCGCAAACTTGGATTGGTTTTTCGACCAATGGGTGTACCGCAGCGGTGTGCCTAACTATGTAGTAAACTACGAGAAGCTAGATGGCAAGGTAGCCTTCTACATACAGCAAACACATAAGGTAGATGAGTTGACCGACTACTTTAAAATGCCGGTGGTAGTAGAATTGCATTTTAAAGATGGTACGTCTACCAGCGTTAAGCAATGGACGAGCCACCAGTTCGATACCATTTATATTCCTATCAATGCTACACAGCAAATAGCTTATGTCTTATTCGACCCTGCATCTAACCTATTGAAGACCGTTACCTTCAACAAAACTTTTGAAGA
>JAFDYM010000455.1 GCA_018267435.1 Bacteroidota bacterium
ATAGATGCCAGCCGTAGCCATCTATAATGTGCTCGGTAATAAGCTTACCCGCGCTGAACTTTTCTTTAACATCATGGGCTTCGCCGTGGGCTTCAGCAGCATGCGTTTCAGTATGCTCAACGGTGGTTGCAACCGCTTCAGTATGAACAGTAGTATCAACATGCTCTTCGCTATGTTGGGCATTAGCCGTAAAAGTGAACGCAGATACGCTCAATACTGCGGCTAAAACTATTTTCGACAACGATTTTATGGTAATTTTCATGGCACCCTTTAAAAAGCGGCGCAAACATAACACAAAAACGGTGTTAGCGAAAAAAAAGACAAGCAATTTACATAGCTAAATGCTATAAAAACATGGGCAAGTGGGTCTTATTTTTTCTTGATAGCCATTTGAAGCATAACTACCTCAAACACAGTAAACAAAAGATAATACACCAAAAAATGTACGGCCACTACGCGCTTATCTTGCTTGCTAAACATGAGGAAAAGCACCAAAACGCCCCCAAAAACCATCATTTTTAACATTGTGGTACCCATAAAGTTGCGGGTAAATGCCTGAGGGCTGCTACCGGGCATAGTTAAAAATAGGTGCAAGGCAGTAATAGTAATAGGAAAAGCTGCCAAAAGCGCCCAGCCATGGTATAGCTGCATAGCCGCTGGGGCATTGGCGTTCCACATCCATTGCAAGGCTGCGCAGGCAAGGGTTATAATAAGTATCCCTAATAAAAAGTTAATCAAAGGTTGACGCATAATATATTGAACAGACGGCAAAAGTAATTGTTATTTACAGCTATAAAAGCAGTATATTAGGCTTAAGGACGATATATATTTGCGACTGCTAACTATTTAACCCCATTAACCATGAAGAAAAATCTACTCTACATCCTTATACTGTGTTGCAGCGTAGCCCAAGTGCGCGCGCAGTTTTTTACGGGGCTTAGAAGCAGCCCCTACGGTGGTATTACCAATGTAAACTACAACCCTGCCATAGCCGATAGCCGTTTTATAGCCGATATTAACCTATTGAGTATAGGTATGGCCGTTAACAATAACTACGTAGGGGTTGATAAGCGGGTATTTCAAAACAAAATTGATCCGAACCTCGATTTTCAAAGCACCTATTTAAAAGAACGTATAAACAGCAAGGATAAATACGGATACGTTGGCGCGCAGATACAAGGCCCTTTGTCATTCATGTTTTCTTGGGGCAAAGGCCAAAGCAACAAAAACGCATTTGCGTTTAGCTATCACTTTAATAGTATAACCAACCTATCGAACGTAGATGAAACTTTTGCACGCTTGGCATACTACGGCGTAGGCTATACAGCCGACTCTATACTAGCCTTTCGCGATAAAGAATTGAAAGATGCCAATGCATCGTTAAAACACATGGATTGGATTGACTACGGCCTTACCTATAGCCGTGTGGCTTATGATAAAGGCGCGCACATGGTAAAAGTGGGCGGTACGCTTAAGTTATTGCAGGGTGTATCGGCGGGTTATATGTATGTAAAAGACCTTAACTACAAATGGGAGAACTATGACACGCTTGACATTTTTAAAACGGAAGTAGACTATAAGTATTCAGAGGGCTCAATATCTTCTCGTGGTTACGAAGCCGATCAATTAGATGATTATGCTAAAGACCTATTCTCCTTTAAATACGCCATGCCAAGCGTGGCAGTTGACCTAGGTGTAATATATGAATGGAGGCCGAAGAAAGACAAGTATAAATACCAAATGGATTGCAAAGAATGGTGGAGATACGACCAGAACCGCTACACCCTAGCAGCAGGTTTTTCGGTTATCGACTTTGGCGCCATCAACTTTAAGAAGGGCCAATACAGCGGCAACTTCGTAGCCGATATACAGGATTGGAATGTAGGTGATGCCAAATTTCCTGATGGATTACAAAGTATAGATGATACCATACGTACCCGCTTTACAGTGGTACCCGATGATAGCAAAACATTCCGTATGTGGCTACCTACGCGCTTTAATGTTTTCTTAGACTACAACATTGCGTATGGCTTTGGTGTAAACTTCAATGCCAATATATCGCCAAACATGGCTCCTAAGCGCAACATGGTTACACACGTTACCAACTTTACGCTTACCCCTAAGTACGACCACGCATGGTTTGGCGCATACCTGCCACTTACTTACGATGTATTGGGCAACTTCAACTTCGGTGCTACTCTGCGCATAGGACCACTATTAGTAGGCACACAGGATATACTAAGCTTTTTTGCCAAAAAGAACAGCCACAATGCCGAGGTACACTTAGGCCTGAAAATACCTATCCCTTACGGCAAAAAACGTGATAAGGATAAAGACGGAGTGTCGAACAAGAAGGACCTATGCAAGAAGGAACAAGGTAACTGTGCCAGCTTTGGCTGCCCTGACCGCGATGGTGATGGCGTAACCGATAGCGAAGACCAATGCCCAGATAACCCTGGTCCTAAAGAGCTGAACGGCTGCCCCGATACTGACCACGATGGCGTAATAGACTTGGCGGATTCATGCGTTACCGATTCGGGCTTGGTAGAGTTTAACGGATGTCCTGACCGCGATGGCGATAAGGTGATAGACAAAAAAGACGAGTGCCCAGACACGCCTGGCCTAGTAGAACTAAACGGATGCCCTGACCGCGATGGCGATGGCGTGGCAGACAAAGTAGATATGTGCCCAGATGTGCCTGGCGACAAAGCACACTATGGCTGCCCAGATACTGATGAGGATGGCGTATATGATAATGAAGACCGCTGTATACAAGTAAAAGGACCTAAGGAAAACGGCGGTTGCCCTTGGCCTGATACAGATAACGACGGTGTGTTCGACAAAGATGATGAGTGCCCAAAAATACCTGGTATAGCTGCCAACAAAGGTTGCCCTGCGCTTGAGAAGAAAGAGATAGACATCATCAAATTCGCTTTCGATAACCTTGAGTTTGAAACTGGTAAAGACGTAATACGCACCAAGAGCTATCCATCGTTGAACGCTCTTGCCAACCTTCTTATACAAAAGAAAAACTACGGCTTACGCATAGAAGGCCATACCGATAATGTAGGCAAAGACGAAACCAACCTAATACTTAGCCAAAAACGTGCTAATGCAGTACGCAACTACCTAGTGAAGAAAGGTGTAGAAAGCACCAAGCTTGAGGCATTTGGCTATGGCGAAAGCATGCCGATAGCAGATAACGATACCGCTGCTGGCCGCCAAAAGAATCGCCGAGTAGAGATGAAGATTACATTTAGGTAGTATTTACTTTAAATAAAAAAACAAAAAGCGCAGCCCTAAACAGGTTGCGCTTTTTTGTTTTTTAGGTTATCAGTTCATCTGCTTTGGCCAACAGCCAACCTTTGTCGGCTACATTGTTTAGCGCAGCTATTTCAGCACGCAGTGCATGTACCTTAGCACTGTCCTTCACATCGGCACGATACAACATTGCAGTGTAGCGCAGAAAGTTCATATAGTTAATACGGTTCTGCTCGCTAATAATTTTTTTGCGCCTTAGCATTATGCGGAAACTTTCCTTCAACGCCATTAGTGGCAGGTACTCCCCTAGCTCATAGTATGTTTTTATCAGGGTAGTTTTCGAGTCGAGTTGATAGAATACGTCGCTATACTCCACATTTTGCAGCAAGGGTAGTACTCTATTGTATTTCTTTTGGTAGAAGTATAGTCTAGCCATATTAAAGGTATAAGCGTTCTGCCTATCGGCTACAGGTATATGGCCTTTATAACTGCGCACAAACTTTTCGGCCCAAGGTGCATCGCCTGCGCGCAAGGCTACGGTTACTATATTTTTAAAATCAAACTGCGACATATTGCCCTTGGCGTCATACATCAAATTAGCTGCAAGCATTTCCTTATATAGCTCCAATAGTATTTCTACAAACTTTAAATTGCCCGCATTTATACGTCGAATACAGAAGTTGATAGCAAAGGCGTAGAAGTTGCGCGCTGTATCTTTTTCGAACAACTGCGCATACTTCTCAAGCAAAGCATGTAGCCTTTCAAAATGCTTCACATTTTCAGGCTCAAGTAGCGACTGTACTACTGTGTAATTTATCGCTAACAAAGGTGTATCGCCCACATCGCTTTGCTTTAGGTGCGCCAATATTTCATGCGCCAAAACAACCTCGCCTTCGGTAGCCAAAAACTTTTTATAATGCATCAATGCAGCTAAGTAATTCAACTTATTGATGAAGTAGAACTTATCTAGCGCGCTCAATGTTTGCAATATGTTTTTCTCTACCGTACGGCTTTGCTTCTGCTCGGCACTGGCATTGTAAGCTGCTTCCAATTTAAATTGCTGTAGGTAGAACCCTGCATCGCGCAGGGGCTGCTTTAACGCTTTAGCCTGCGCAAGTGTATAGGCATCATTAAAGTATTTAGGCAGCTTAGTATCGTTATATATTTCAGCTACCCGCAATAGCCGCTCTTGTTCATTTTGCTTAAGTGCATCGTGTACTAAAAACTCCTCCAGCTTCTTTGCAAGGTCGGAGTATAAACGCGAAAACTTCAAACTACTGAATACTACTTTACCATTCACCGCTTTCCATACAGCTCTATTGTCGGGCACAGCCTTTTGCTTCTTGTAATAAAGCGCTAAAAACTTGTAACAACGCAGCAGCTTATCATCCTCATTAAAAAATGGAGACGCCAAAAATTTACCAAAGCGATTGATTTGATATACATCCAATACCGAAAAAAGAGTGTGAAGCTTGCTTTCCACCGAAATTATTTACCGTATAAAATTATAATAATGTACTTATTTACACCAATCAATTAAGATATTACATCATAATTACACTCCGTAACTATCGTATATAATGTACTTTTTATTAGGCTTAAATACTATCATGTTTGTAGCGTGAATAACCAAAAAGACATTACTTTAAACCTATACTTATGAAAACACGCTTTATTACTAAAAAGCTTGTAGGCACTATTATGCTTACAATATTACTTTTTACAAACTATGCATTTGCGCAACTGAACGTTACACTTACATCAAGTGCAAGTTCGCTACCTCTTACTGGAGGCAGTGCTACGTTTACAGCTAATGTAACAGGCGGCACTCCTCCGTATACCTATCAGTGGTCTTACCAAAGCGCTAATAGTAGTAATACATACACCGTAACACAGCCTGGCAGATATGCAGTTGCTGTAACTGATGCAAACGCAGCAACTGGATTTGCCGTAGATAGTATTTTTAATCCGGGTCCTTTTACAGCTCAAATATCTACCGAGGCAGGTGCTTGTGCCAATTACTGTAGCGGCAAAATATTGATTTATGGCATAACTGGAGCGAGTAGATATAGCATTGAAGTTAATGGCGTACCTTCATATCAATTTAGCGTTCCAGTTGCAGGTGACACTATAAAGCTATATGATATTTGCCCTCAAGTGCACGGCATTAAAATTACTGGGGACCCAGGACAAAGTATAATACAATCCATTACAGTGCCCTCTCCACCTTACCCTCCATTTCACACATGGATAACTGCCTCGCCTGACACTATCGGCCCAAAGGAGAAAACAAAAGTTACAATACACCATCAAGGCGGCTCGCCACCTTACGAATCAAACGGAAACAACGGATATATGTGGAGCAACGATACCACCACGAGTTATTATAGCATATTACCTGGCTATTATTATATAGGCTCGGTAGGCGATGCTAACGGTGCTTGTATAAACCCGGTAGGGGCAGATATACCAGCGAAGGTGTATGGCTATTCCGGAGCAGTGGCTTACGATGATTACGCCCTATCTACCGATAATCAATTTAGCATTTGGGTGCTTGATAATGACAAAAACATATCTTTCTGGAATAATACCCTAAGTGATCACCGCATTGTGCTTACATCTATTACCACCCAACCGCTACACGGCACGGTAGGTATAGTAAATGGCAACCCGCAATCTATTAGATACACACATGATGGCTCCGGCATTTGGATAGACTCATTTACTTACCGAATATGCGATACATTGTCCATACCCAATTGCGATACTGCTGCCGTATATATAAATACTGAATGCTACCCAGGCAGCGGAGGATACTGCATGTGGCCCGGCGATGCCGATAATAGCGGCATAGTAGACAATAGCGACCTACTAGCTATCGGACTAGGTTATAACATACTTGGCTCTATAAGATGGATGCAAGGGAATACTTTTATAGCAACTTCGGCTACACCATGGGCCGACACACTACCCGACGGCACTAACTTATTATACACCGACTGTAATGGCGATGGCACGGTAAACGCCAATGACACAGTAGCTATACTACAAAACTTTGGCTACCATACGGTGCGAAGTATGGCTGACAACCACTGGCGCAGTAACATACCTAGCTTACAACCTATAACAGAACAGGATAGCCTAAAACATGGCGACACGTTAACAATAGACCTATACCTAGGCAATAGCAATACCCCTATTGCCGATGCTTATGGTATAGCTTTTACAATTAACTACGATGCGCTAATGGTTGATACTTCTAAAACAAAAGTTGTATTTGGCGATTCGTGGCTAGGCAATGCAAGCGATAAAATAAGTATAAGCAAAGACCTTAAAGCTATAGGGCAAATAAAATGTGCGCTAACTAGAATTGACCATAGCAACCGCAGCGGCCAAGGCCCTATAGGCCAAGTATGTTATGTTATTACTACCGACAATATAAATGGTAAAGACTTAAGCTATTATCAAAATATAATTTCAATAAGCGATATAAAGCTGATTAATGCAATAGGAGAAGAGCAACCAGTAAATGCCGGACGCGATACCACAACTATAGAATACTTTGCAACTGGCATACTCGACATAGACTGGAACAGCAAAATAAACCTATACCCTAACCCAGCTAACAATAGTATAAGCATAACTAGCCCACAACTAAGCATCAACAGCATTTCTATTACAAACGTATTAGGAGAAACCGTGCTTAGTGCTAATGTTAATGGCAGTAGCGCTTCTGTCAATATTTCTGCTCTTCAACCTGGCATATACTTTACCCAGTTACATACGGGCAAAGGCACATTTACCAAGCGCCTAATGATAGCAAGATAACATCTATGACTAAACCTATGATTATAAAAAGCGTAGCCCTAAACAGGTTGCGCTTTTTTGTTTTTTTAGGTTAGCTAAAATTTCTTTGTTAATTATACTCTACTAATTTGGTAGATTAAATAGGTTTATTACATTTGCAGTAGGGATATGATGATGGCGTTACCATTTACCCCTCATCAATTTTGGTTGTTTGGGTTGGGGAACCCATACTACTGTACAGGGTAAAAGGAGAGGGAGGCAAGACCCTCTCCTTTTCATAAAAGACATTCTATGAATACAATGGCTTGTCGGAAGCCATGGATTGACATAGTTAAGCAGGCTGGGGTATCACTTTACCTCAGCCTCTTTTTATTTAAGCCCATTAAAATAATTGTGGTTACTACTCTGCGGATTTCTGCGCGAGAGAATTTTCTCCTTCTATCTGGCTTTTCATTTCTACCAGAAAGCCACGTATTTTATTCAGCTTTTCTATCAAAGCCATTTTGCGATTCTCTTCTTCGTACTTATCCTTTAGCTGAGTTTTGGCACCATCTACGGTATAGCCTTTCTCCTTCAGCATACGGTATATCAGGCGTATCTTCTCTATATCTTCTTTTGTAAAAAATCTATCGCCTTTGGCATTCTTCTTCGGCTTTAGTATATCAAACTCCTTCTCCCAATAGCGTATGGTAGAAGCATTGATGCTCAGCATCTCGCTCACCTCACCTATGGAGTAGTACAGTTTTTCTATTTCTTTTTCCTTGTATGCCATCTTATTCTCTAATATAACATTAATGCGCAAGGCTCATTCCGAATTCCGCATTCAACATTCCCAATTGGATACTTAATCCAGCGCTTGACCAGGATCGTTACTCATTTCTATCATCTTCTTAAAGTCAGCGTCTTTCAAGTCATTGTAGTAGAAGTATACCGGGTTAACGGCGTTACCATTCTTCAGCACCTCATAGTGCAAGTGCGGGCCAGTACTTTTACCCGTGTTGCCCACGTTGCCTATCACATCGCCGCGCTTTACTTTCTGCCCCGGCTTTACCTTAAACTTGCTAAGGTGCGCATAGCGCGTACGATAGCCGTAGCCGTGGTTTACCACTATCTCATTACCATATCCTTTAAATGAATAATTCACCGTTTCTACCACACCATCGCCAGTTACAAATACCTCGGTACCTACAGGGGCGGTAAAGTCCATACCCTCGTGAAACTTAGTTATCTTATAAATAGGGTCGGTACGGTAACCAAAACCAGAAGCAAGACGGGTCAATTTTTTATTGCTGATAGGCTGCACCGAAGGGATAGACACCAACATCTGTTGTTGGTTTTTCACCATCTCTGCTATTTGGTCGTAGCTCTTGCTCTGTATCACCATCTGCTTTTTCAGCTTATCCACCTTCACCGCTACATCACGTATCAAATCGCCGTTATCGTATTTTTCTAGGTACCGATACTTATTTATACCGCCACTTCCCGCCTGCCAAGTATCATCGCCTATCGGGTCAGCCTCAAACATCACCCTATATATATTACCATCGCGATAGTGTAATCCGTCAAGTACCTCATGCATACGCTCCACCTCTTGGTTCATTACCTCGTACTGACCTTTCATGGCATTCAGTTCTGCCTTTAATATCTTCTCTTTCGGCGAATCGAAGAAATTGTAATAGATGCTAGATATAGCCAACGAAAACACCAAAGCAGCAATAACAAAACCAAGGGCACGCAGTATGCGCCCCGTCCAGCTCACCACAGCCTTTTCGTAGCTAAGTGTCTGGGTATTGAAAATGTATTTCTGGTTTTTCTTTAATGCCATTAGCCTAATTCTTAATGTCCTTCTCCCGATAGCTATCGGGACCTCTCTATAAACATAGAAGGGAGAACCTAAACGCTTTAGTATAACCTTTATAATTTCCCTCTTAACGCCTTTGTGTCATCGTGGCAAATAATTGTATTTAACCGCCGCTTTGCCTCTCGCGCTTTTTCTTAAATTCGTGCCTCTTTGGCCACGGGTATGCACCGCTGCCTGCTGCCAAAGTTATCAATACCCGTTTTATTTGGAAATTAATTTGATTAAGTACATGACATCGAACGAGATACGGAAGGCATTTTTAGATTTTTTTGAGAGTAAAGGCCACAAAATCGTCCCTTCTGCACCTATTGTAGTTAAAAACGACCCTACCCTAATGTTCATCAATAGCGGTATGGCGCCGTTTAAAGATATATTTCTGGGCAATCAGCCCATTAAGTACCCGCGTGTGGCCGATACCCAAAAGTGCCTGCGCGTAAGTGGCAAGCATAACGACTTGGAGGAAGTGGGCGTAGATACCTACCACCACACCATGTTCGAGATGCTGGGTAACTGGAGCTTTGGCGACTACTTTAAGAAAGATGCCATAGCTTGGAGCTGGCAACTATTAACGGAAGTATACGGCCTAGATAAAGACCGCCTGTACGTTACCGTGTTTGAAGGTGACGCGAAGGAGAACTTGGCCTTTGACCAAGAGAGCTACGACTACTGGAAAGCGCACACCAGCGAAGACCGCATACTACGTGGCAACAAGAAGGACAACTTTTGGGAAATGGGCGACACTGGTCCGTGCGGCCCGTGCAGCGAAATACATATTGACCTACGCAGCGAAGAAGAGCGCAAAGCAGTAAAGGGTGCTGACTTAGTAAACAGCGACAACCCGAAGGTGATTGAGATATGGAACAACGTATTTATGGAGTTTGAGCGCAAGGCAGATAAGAGCCTGGTGAAACTACCTAAACAACACGTTGATACAGGTATGGGCTTCGAGCGTTTGTGCGTAGCAGTGCAAGGCAAAGCCAACAACTATAGCAAAACGAGCAATTACGATACCGATATATTTCAAGGTAGCATACAGCAATTAGCTAGTAAGAGTGGGATTGAGTACAAAGCTACCATGCCCGCTTCTTTACACCTAATAAAAGATAGCGAGCGCACCGATATAGCTATGCGCGTTATAGCCGACCACATCCGTGCTATATCATTCACCATTGCCGATGGGCAGTTGCCAAGCAATACAGGTGCAGGCTACGTTATACGCCGTATCCTTCGCCGCGCTGTGCGTTATGGTTACTCGTATTTAGGTTTTGAAACACCGTTCCTTTGCGAATTGGTGCCGGGCTTGGCAGATAAGTTTGCAGATGTATTCCCTGAGTTGAAAGCTCAGCAAGACTTTGTAACCAATGTGATAAGGGAAGAAGAAACTTCTTTCTTACGCACCTTGGCAAATGGTATCCGCAAGTTTGCCGCTATTGAGGAAGAACTAAAGAAAAGCAATGGCACTGTTGTAGAAGGCAAAGTAGCGTTTGAACTATTCGATACTTACGGTTTTCCATTAGACCTTACGCGCCTATTGGCTACCGAGAAAGGCTTTAGCATAGACGAAGCTGGCTTTAACGAAGCCATGAAAAAACAAAAGGCTTTAGGTAAAGCAGACGCCGCTACCGAGCAAAGCGACTGGGTAACCGTAGGCGAAGATGTGAAGACTGACTTTATAGGCTACGACTACAACGAAGCTGATGCGCATGTAGTAAAGTACCGCAGCGTAAAGCAGAAGGATAAAGAACTATATCAATTGGTATTAGACAAAACACCTTTCTATGCCGAGAGCGGCGGACAGGTGGGCGATACTGGCTACCTTGATTTTGGTGGCGAGAAGATTGATGTGCTAGATACCAAGAAGGAGAACGACTTGATAGTGCACTTTGTAAAGCAACTGCCTAAGCAGGTAGATGCTACAGCACATGCCAAGATAAACGAAGGCCGCCGCGCCGATACGGTAAAAAACCACTCGGCTACGCACTTGCTGCAGAGCGCGCTTAGGCAGGTACTAGGCACACATGTGCAGCAAAAAGGCTCGTTGGTAAATAGCGATTACCTACGTTTCGACTTTTCGCACTTCAGTAAAATGACGGATGAAGAGATAGCACAGGTTGAGCGCATAGTGAACGAAAAAATAATGGAGAACATTAGCCTTGACGAACGCCGCAACGTACCGATAGCCGATGCGGAGAAGCTAGGCGCTACCATGCTATTCGGCGAGAAGTACGGCGAGTTTGTTCGCGTTATCACTTTCGATGAAAAATTCAGCCGTGAATTGTGCGGTGGTACCCATGCTAAAAGCACTGGTGAGATAGGCTTGTTTAAAATAATAAGCGAGGGTAGTGTAGCTGCTGGTGTGCGCCGTATAGAGGCAGTAACAGGCAAGAATGCATTGCAATATGTAGATGCAAAACTTACGGAGTTGAACACTATTGCAGCATCTTTCAAAGGTGCGAAGAGTGTATCGCAAGCAGTGCTATCGTTGCAGGAGCAAGCTGAGACATTACGCAAGGAAAACGAACAGCTACAAGATAAGATAGTAGCAGGCTTAGCAAAGCAGTTAAAGACAGAAAGCGAGCGCTTAGTGAACAACCACTTTATAGCTAAAACAGGTGTAGAAGTAACTAGTGCAGATGCACTACGCAAGCTAGGCATACTGCTAGTAAATGACTTGAAGGACAACTTCGTGATATTGCTTTCGGCGCACATAAACGACAAGTACATTGTGCACCTGCGTATAGCACCAGGTTTGGGCATAAACGGCAATGCATTGCTGAAGGAACTAGCACCGAACGTGAAAGGTGGCGGCCCTGCAGATTTTGTACAAGCAAGCGCAGCTAATGGTAACGAGGTAGAGGAGCTTTGCAAGAAATTGCATGAGAAGTTTAACTCCTAATACAATAGCCACGAAGGCGCTAAGACACGAAGAAATAAGAAGATATAAGCGAGAAGGAAAATGAGCGATAATAAATACGATAAGTACGAGGTAATAGTGGGTTTGGAAGTGCATGCGCAGCTTTCTACCCATAGCAAAATGTATTGTGGCGATTCGGCTGAGTTTGGCGCTATGCCTAATACGCAGGTTAGTCCGCTATCATGTGGCCACCCCGGCACATTGCCTATGGTGAACGAAACAGCGGTGGAGTATGCCGTAAAGATGGGCCTAGCTACCAATAGTACCATAACGCGCGAGAACCAGTTTGCGCGCAAAAACTATTTCTATGCCGACTTGCCAAAAGGCTACCAGATAACGCAGGACAAAACCCCTATCTGCACCCTTGGCAAAATAGAGTTTGACCTGAATGGTGAGAAGAAGGTGGTGAACCTTACCCGCATACACATGGAAGAGGATGCAGGTAAATCTATCCACGATATTGACCCATATTTTACATTGGTTGACTTGAACCGTGCGGGTGTGCCGCTGATAGAGATAGTAAGCGAACCAGACATCCGCAGCGGCGACGAGGCCATGGCCTACCTAGCCGAAGTGCGCAAGTTGCTTCGCTATCTTGATATATGCGATGGTAACATGGAAGAAGGCAGTATGCGCTGCGATGCCAACGTATCGGTTCGCTTGAAAGGAACTACTGCCTATAACCCGCGCAGCGAGGTAAAGAACATGAACAGTATGCGCAACGTTAAGCGCGCTATAGAGTTTGAATTCATCCGCCAGATAGATGCGCTTGAAGCAGGCGAAAAGCTAACACAGGAAACACGCGGTTTCGATGCAGTGAAAGGCATTACGCTTACACAGCGAAGCAAGGAACACGCACACGATTACCGCTACTTCCCTGAGCCGGACCTTCCGCCAGTAGTGTTGACAGATGAGTACATCGACACCGTGAAGAAGCACATGCCGAAGCTATCGGCAGAGCTGAAGGAAGAGTACATGAACAAGTACGGCCTGCCTGAATACGATGCACGCTTGATAAGCGATGATAAGTTTACTGCAGAGTTCTACAATAGCTTGTTGGAACACACCAAGAACTATAAGGCTGCCAGTAATTGGTTGATAGGCCCTATTAAAAATTACCTGAACGAAAACGGTCTGGAGATACAGCAGTTTAAAGTAGGTGCGGCACAGCTAGGTGCATTGATAGCGCTGATAGATGAAGGCAAAACAAACTTCTCGGTAGCTAGCACCAAAATATTCCCTGTGTTGGTAGAACAGCCAGAGAAAGCGCCACTGAAAATAGCGGAGGAACTGAACCTATTGCAGAACAGTGATGCAGGCGAAATACAAGGCATAGTAGATGAAGTACTAGCCAAGTACCCTGAAAAAGTTGCCGAATACAAGGCAGGCAAAAAAGGTTTAATTGGCATGTTTGTTGGAGAAGTAATGAAAGCCAGCAAAGGCAAAGCCGACCCTAAAATAGCCAACAAGCTAGTAGCCGAAGCTTTAGAAAAATAACGTTAATACAACCACCCGTGCAGGGGCATAAACAACACTGCATACTAATTAGTTTAACTTCGTAACATGAAACATCTATTGAAAGTATTCGTGCTATTGCTTGTATTCTCTTCTTGCAAGCTAAACGGTAGCAACGACAAGTATAACATTCAGGGTACCCTTAAAAACTTCCCTGCAAAATCTATTTACCTAGAAAAACTAGGCTTGAAGGAAGTAGTGCTAGTTGACTCATCTAAGATAGATGACAATGGCAACTTTAGCATGGAAGGCGTATCGGAAGATGGCTTCTACCGCCTAAAACTAGATGAGCGCACCTTTTGGTTGTTTCTGCTAGAAAAGGCTACTTATAAAGTAAACATAGATCTTACCGCTGCCGAGCCTTTCAAAATAACAGGCACTGCCAACAATGATGAGTTTCAAGGTGCATTGAAGAAGTTGAACGATACTAAAGCTGCCATGAACACAGCCCAATACAAGTATGCCATGTACCAGCAAAATGGCGCATCGGAAGACTCGCTTGCAGCTGTAGGTAATGAACTTAACCAGATAGGCGCCAACTTTATTGAAACAATGAAGACGGATTTAAAGAC
>JAFDYM010000456.1 GCA_018267435.1 Bacteroidota bacterium
CATAAAGTCTGACCTGCTACAGCACTTTGTAGCACTGAGCAACGGTACACTAGACAATGAAGCTATAGAGATAGACAAGCGCGCAGCAGCTACCGTAATAGTGGCTAGCGGCGGCTACCCCGAGGACTATGAAAAGGGCAAGGAAATAACTGGGCTTGAAACGGTTCGCGACTCGATAGTTTTCCATGCGGGAACGAAGGCGGATGGCAACAAGATACTGACCAATGGCGGACGCGTACTAGCAGTAACCAGCATAGCCGATGATATACTTACGGCAGTAAAGCGCTCGAACACCAGCATTGACAAAATAAACTTCGAGAACAAGTATTACCGCAAGGATATTGGCTACGAGTTTAAGCACAGCGGTAAGTAGTAAGGAATTTCAACGCCGTGGAAAGCGGTGAAAAAAGGTGACAGAAAAAGGTCTCAAAGGTTGCATTTAACTATATATAAGTTACTTACAACTAATTGATTGAATTTTTAGAGGGTGATTTTTTGCCTCAAAAAAGGTGACAATGGTGGAAGCGAGAGAAAACAGCAAGAAACTATTTTTTATCATAAAATGTTCTTTGCCGCTTCTGCTCTTCTATTGAGGTCCCTGCAGAATAAATAATTTCCCTCTCTACCGATATTTGCAATTTGGTCCAAGCAGACTTTCTATTCGCTTGGTAAATGCGCCTAGCTTTTCTAGCTTCTGCTTCCCATTCTTTCCCTTTCAAGTTTTCGGGTACCCATGGCTCGCTGAAATCATAATCTTCCATCCGCGCAGCCACACTGTCGCCTTTAGTATAAATAGTAAATTCTGTATAGCAATAATGATCAATAGCTGTAAAAACTGGCGTAATCGAATCGCTCTTCAATCTACTATAGTTAGCTGCAAGCACTATAAATACAGAATCGTTCAATAAGTTCACTTCTTCGGTTTTCATAACACTTGTTATGCCTCGATAGCTAGAATCGACTACCTGCCAATAGAATTTATTCAAATGATGTATACCATCTTTTACCCAAAATACATTGTAAAAATCGCAGCAGTTAATACAGGTTCGCTTGTAATAAATAATAGTATCCGCCCCTTCTTCCTTTTGCTTCTTTGCAAATTCATACGCCGATACGGAAGGATAGCTCTTTTCAACTTGCTCTGTTTGTTTGGCTGGCTCAGTTTTGCTCCCATTCTTGCAACAGATTAAAGTGAACGCAAGAAAAATAAAGGCTACCGACGAAAACAGAAAACGAGACCCCATAGTAATAATTTACCCTTTGAATATAAACCTAATTGCTCCAAACAAAAAGCGCCTTCCATTGCTGGTTGGCGCTTTTGCTTTTTGGTCAGGGGTAAAATTAGGTTTGCCGTTTTGGCAGGTTTAGTCGGTAAAAGGCAATGTGCCGTCGTTTACGCTGATTGCTTGTTGGTTAATCATGTTGCAGAGGTTTTGTACTGCAAAGGAACAACCCTTTACACCCTGCTTTTGCATTTCAAACCCTCGTAAACGTCAACTTTTGGCAAAGGTTTACGATATATCGCGCGTTTGCGCCAGTCTATCGCGGTAGGCGCTGGGGGTTTCGCCTGTAAATTTCTTGAACGCCTTGTTGAAGGAAGTTTTGTTGTTGAAACCACACTGCATAGCAAGGGCCTCTATGGTAAACTGCTTTACGGCCGTTTCGTCAGTTAATAGCTGCTTCGCCTCTGCTACCCTATACTGGTTTACGTAGTCGAAGAAGTGCATATCGGCCTTGTGGTTAATGGCCCGCGAAATAATGTGCTCGGGTATATCAGTTAGGTCAACCAGCTTTTTAACACTTAGCTCGGGGTCGAGGTACGGCTTATGGGTTTTGAAATATTGTTCTATCTGCTGCAAAGCCTCGCCAGCCTTTTGCACTTCCTCATCAGTCAACTGCTTAGGCTCAGGCTTAGGTGCCTCTACAAATTGGGTAACTACCTTGGTGTACATTTGGCGGGTATGCGCCACCATGCTGAACAAGGCTAGCGACATGGTGGTAACGCCTACATAAAGGTCGATGTACTCAGGCAGGGCGTCTTGCGGTACTATATTAAAGTTGCGCAATGCCATGATCAACACGGTAAAGAACAACACCCCCTCGCCTGCTATAAACAAATAACCCGGCACATGCCTGCGTTTAATTGCATTAACAGCTGCTGTAATAAGCACTACTAACGTAGCAACCAGTACAGCAATGTGTATGGTGTAAAGCACAAAGCGCCATGGGTACTCCGGCAATGGCAGGAATGGGAGCGGTATTTCAAAGATTTTGTACGCTATCAAATACTTGTAGGCACTATTAACCCAAGAAGGAGAAAAATCTTTAACCCGCAAAATATGATACGAAAAACAAAGCGTGGCCAATATAGTTGGCGCATTGAAAGCTACACGCCCTACGTTGGACATCCAAAACCAATCGCCCCAAATGTAAAGTGGGCCATAACCTTGGTTGATAGCCTGATGGCAGGCAAAACTAAACACGAATAATATGTACCAGCCAAAAAGCGGCTTGCGGAATGACAGCAAATAGGCGGTGGCAAATAGAATCATTAAAAAACAAACCCCTAAAAAGAAGAACAGGTGAAGTTCTGTCGAAAGGGTTTTGCCCCTAAGCGTTTCTTCATCCAGTATTCTTAGCACCGTTCGTAGCGTACCCTCTTTTTTTTGCAAGCGCACATATAGTTGGTCGCCAGGCTGAAGCCCCATAGGCAACTCCATTATCATTTTGTTCATGTGCCTTTCGCGTGTAGCCACCGAACGCAGGTAGCCTGTTTCAAGGCCCTTCAGCAAGCTATCGCCGCGTACCACATAAAAGTCTATGTAATCTAGGCCCGAATACTCGGAGTAAGCAAAGTACGTTTCGTTGGGGCTGCACAGCTCAGGCACGTCTGTCCTTATCCAGTAAGCATATTGCGTGTAACCGAAAGCCAACTCATTGCTAGGTTTATAACCTGAAGCGTGCAATACATCGGCTATTGCCAAAGTACCCGAAGTATCTTGTAGCACTTCAAATTTTGCCAACTCAATATTGCCGCACAATTGTTTATTGGCATAACCAGGGCTAGGTAGCCCTATGCAGCCACACAGTAATATTGCAGTAAGTAGCAGTGTAAATTTATAGCCTATACCCTTCAATTTTGCCCAGCACTTTTATCAAGTCAAATATAAAAAACAAAACGGGCTTCCGCCTTAGCAGAAGCCCGTTCGCATTATATTCTACAATAAATTATTGTATCGATATTGTTTTAGAAGCAAAGCCTTCAGTAGTGCGAAGCTGTATAGCGTACACACCTTTAGGCATGGCGTTCAAGTTGATAGTAGTATCGTATAGTCCTATTACATCTATAGCGCTGCTATATACTTGCTTGCCTGTCATATCCAATATTACTATTGAACCGTTTACGCGGTTAGCAGCATTCAAGCTTAACTGGAACACACCAGTGCTTGGGTTAGGATAAACTGAAAGTGCTGCGTTCAATTCAGCATTCAAATTACCAATACCTGTATTTGTGCCACAAGCAGCACCCGGCTCTATAACACGTAGATAGTAACCACCAAATGGAGAGAAGCGGTTGATTTCGCCTTGGTAGAAGAATGTACTATCGTACAAGCCACCGCCAGCTGTTACATGGAACCAAACACGGCCATAGGCAGTAAGATCATACGTGCCAACTGTATCGGTAGTAGTGCCAGTAAAGCGTACACAGCCGTTTTCGCCGCCACGTAGCAATACAGGGTTTTTAACCCATGATATACCTGTAGGCAAACCTGCTATCGAATCAAGTATAACTGAATCAACTTCAACATGTACCGGTATTGGAAAGCCCGAAAACTCTATCGTAGTATCATAGTCAGCCTGCACTTGGCCTTGCAAAGTTTGGTCGTAAGCTATGGTACGCTCAATACATGGTAGGTCTTCTGCCGCTGGGCTAACACCCGGTGTAGTTTGTGCGCCAGCATCTATAGTACATTGTGCTTGTGTGCTACCTATTGCAAACAGGGCAGCTACTGTTAACATAAACAACTTTTTCATTATGGTTCTATTGGTTTTAGATTATTAGCTTATTGAACTGATATGGTTTTGGTAGCGTATCCGCTTTCGCCCCTTAGCTGCACGCTGTATATACCTGCAGGCAGGTTCTTAAGGTCGATGGTAGTATTGTACAAGCCTACTACATCCAGTTTTTGACTGAACACCAACTTGCCCATATTGTCTACCACATTCAATTCGCCATTTACACGGCGACCAGCGTTCAGTTTTACTTCGAACACACCATTGTTAGGGTTAGGATATACAAAAAAAGCAGCGTTTAGCCCCGAACTAAAATCGTTGATACCAGTAGATGGGCGGCACTCATCGCCTACATTTATTACATCTAGGTATAAACGGAAAGGGTTATCGGGCTGAGACTGCACCAAAGCTAGGTCAACAGTAGTATCACCATCAAAGTATGGAGGGAACGGGTTGCCATGCATGGTTATAGTACCCTCGAAAAATAACTCATAACGACCTGTAGGATCGTTGGTAGTACCGCTTACGTGTGTACAATAGTTTTGTCCACCATAAAGCGTTGTACCATTTACTGCATTCAATTGGTTTGTTATACCGTTAGGAAAACCAGTTACACTAGTTATAACCACTGAGTCTATATACAAATAGTATGGAAACGGAGCACCTATAGCTTGCAAGTCAAACTGATCGGGCACTGAAATTTGCAATACTTGATCGTAAGCTACACCGCGCTCTACGCATGGTATGCTATCGGTACTTGGCGAAAAGAATTGCGTGTTGGTAGAGTCGATAGTACATTGTGCATTGGCAGACGCTACACCTGCAAGCATCAATAGGGCAAGGTAAATTTTCTTCATTTTGGGTTTATTGATAATTGTTATTCTATTGACAACTTTTTGCTGGCTAGGCCTTTTGTGGTTTTTAACTGCACTACGTACATGCCTTTTGCTACACCACCTAAATCTATATTAGTAGTGTAAGCGCCTATTGTATTTATAGCTTGGCTATAAACTGTTTTGCCAGTTATATCTAATACGCTCAGTTCACCTTCTACCTTCTCATACATATCTAGCTTTACATCGAACCTGCCATGGCTTGGGTTAGGCATTACCTGCAATGCAGTAGCCAATTGCTCGTTTATGGTATTTACACCAGTAGGGTCTACTACTCTTACTTTATAGCCAAAACCTTCGGCACCGCTTTGTGCTGCCAATAAATTTAACATTGCAAGAGGGATAATAGTATCGCCGGTAAACGAGGTATTAACCTTAACTGCACCCACAAAATTTAGCGGATACTCCCCTTCCACATCGTTGGTTACGCCATGTAGCTGCACACAAGCATTGTTGCCACCATATATGGTATCTAGCACAGGGTTCTTGGTATAAGTAATACCACTAGGCAAACCAGTAATATTGAATATAGCTATCCAATACACTGTAGCTTGTATACCTAAGTTAGAAGTAGTAGGTACATGTATTTGCGCTACGTATGAATTGTCTAATGTTTGCCCCTGTATTATAGCCGGAAAAACCGAATCGGGCGGTGTAATACCCTGTACATTGTTATTTACATCTACAGTACACTGTGCGCTGGCAAGTGCTACGGTAAATAAAGAGAAAACAAAAAGGTACATTTTCTTCATTAGGCAGGGTTTTAAAATTAATGGCGGTGAAGATAACTAATACACAGAAACAAAAAAGCCCGCACTAAAATTAGCGCGGGCTTTGTAAAAAATGTGTTTAGGGTGGCTTGCTATTACCCTCCAACTCCATAAATGGAGGGCCTTATCAAGCGAGGTAAATTAGTTCAATTTACCTACCATGGTGCTAGGATCAACCCACTGGTCGAACTCCTCTGCAGTAAGGTAACCTAGGGCTACGGCAGTATCTTTCAAGGTTTTGCCGTTTTTGTGGGCAGTTTGTGCTATTTCAGCTGCCTTGTAATAACCAATTTTGGTATTAAGGGCAGTAACCAGCATTAGCGAGTTGTTCAAGTTAGCAGTTATATTCTCCTCTATTGGCCTTATACCTACGGCACATTTATCGTTGAACGACACACATACATCGCCTATCAACCTTGCCGAATGTAAGAAGTTATAGATAATAACCGGCTTGAACACGTTCAGTTCAAAGTGGCCTGTAGCACCGCCTATGTTAATGGCCACATCGTTGCCCAATACCTGCGCTGCTACCATGGTCATGGCTTCGCACTGTGTAGGGTTAACCTTACCCGGCATTATAGAAGAACCAGGCTCGTTATCGGGTATAAACAATTCGCCTATACCGCAGCGTGGGCCGCTAGCTAGCAAGCGTATATCGTTACCTATC
>JAFDYM010000457.1 GCA_018267435.1 Bacteroidota bacterium
GTAGTACGCAACCAAGTTATATTCCTACTTACTATATCATTAACTATTCTCACCCTTATCTTTTTACTATTAGGGATATATAGGGCTGTTATCATTGTCAGTTCTATACTAGGTATTTTTCTATTGTTTAGCGCATTTGTAGTGCGTGGGCAATACAAAGTAGGGCGTGTGCTGGTAGCCACTGCACAAAATATTGCCATCTTTTCGCAAGCCATATACCTAGGGGCCGATACCGGCATAGCTGAGTTTCTGGTTATGGCGGCACTTATGCCATTGGTTCTTTTTAGCATTCACGAGCGCAAATACATTCTGTTTTGCATATCGCAAAATTTCATCTTATACACCCTATTGCATGTTATTCAGCCTTATGTTGCCGACTGGGGCTTACCTTACGAACAGCAAAGAATCATCTATTACTTTACCATACCAGTTAAGTTTCTTTTGATACTAATGGTAATGTACATAGTAATTAAAAAGCGGAAAGTAGTAGATGATACGCAAGCCGAAATGATAAAGGAGTTGGAACGCGTAAATAGCGGACTAAAGCAATTTGCATTCGTTACCTCGCACGATTTAAAAACACCGTTGCGCAACATTTCTACTTACCTACAATTATTAAAAAGGCGCAATACGCTCGATGCCGAGTCGGTAGAAATGGTGGATAGCGCCGTAAAATCGGTAAAGCACCTAAACCAATTGATAACCGATATATTCCTATATACCACCACCGATTTTAAACACGAAGGTGCTGAGGTAGTGGATATGAACGAGCTGCTAAATGATACCGCCCACGACTTTAAGGCTTTGCTCGAAGAACGTGATGGCACCTTGATTACACCTACCAGCACACCAAACGTATTGGTAAATAGAATACAAGCCACACATATATTTAACAACCTAGTGGGCAATGCGCTGAAGTACAACAAATCGGAAAAGCCTGTTATAACAATAAGCTATAGGCAGTTAAGCAACTTTGTAGAGTTTACAGTAGCCGATAATGGTATAGGTATAGAACCGCAATACCAGGAGCAGATATTTGAAATATTCAAACGCTTGCACACCCAGCAGGAATACGAAGGTACTGGCATAGGCTTGGCAATATGCAAGAAGATTGTAGAGTCGTACGACGGTACTATACGTGTAGAAAGCGAAGCAGGCAAAGGCTCGAAGTTCATCTTCACCCTACCTTGTTAGAAAGAGGTATTAACCACTAAGACCACAAAGACTTTTCACGAAGGGCACAAAGCCTATTGCAGAAATCCTCCGCTTGCTCTGCATAGTAATATTATCAGAACCTCTCTTTGAAATCGGTTTGCGACTTTAGGTAGTCTTCAGGTATGCCAATATCTATAAAGTAGTTATCGAAAGATTTGCCGTAGAAGCGCAAGTCGTTCACATACTTTTCCAATACTTCTTTCTCGAAAGAGAACTTCTGCGGAAGTACTTCGCCGCGCATCTCTTCTATTTTGTGGAAACAATCTTTGCTAAGCAAGTAAACACCGCCGTTTATCAAGCCTTCTTGCATCATCTGCTTCTCGGCAAAGTTGGTTATGCGATTATCTGCATTCACTTCCACCGTACCATACCTATCAAAATTGCGCATTGGCTTAAGCGATAGCTCTATATCTGCATTATAATGGGTGTAGAATTGCTTTAACTCACCCAGGTTTACATCAAAGAAAGTATCGCCATTTAATATAAAAGCGTCTTCATCGCACAGGCTAGCTGCGTGGTATATGCCACCTCCTGTACCTAGTGGCTCCTTCTCTTCCATATACATAATAGAAATGCCATTATAGGTATCGCCGAAGTAATCCATAATGGCATCGCTTTTATATCCTACCGAAAGAATAACACGGTTAACACTTTGCTGCTTTAAGTACATAAAAGCATAGTGCAAAAATGGCTTACCGTTTACAGGGGCCATAGGCTTTGGCAGTTCCTTTACTACATCGCGCAGTCGGGTTCCTAAACCACCAGCTAATATTATTGCAGGAATCTTCACAGCACTAATATGGGTATTAGTGCCAATAAAAAAAATTAATAGCGCAATAAGTTATGCAGCCATCTTACGGCAGGCCTCGGCACATTGCCTGCAAGCCTTCGCACATTCTTTGCAATGTTCATGCTTGTGCTTTTCGCATTCGCCCGCACAAGCATCACATATTTGTGCGCATAGCGTGCACATACTATGTATAAACTTGCTATCGGTGCTCATAAACTGTACAGCAGTTTGGCATATACTAGCACAGTCGTAGTCAAGCTTTATACAGGTGGCCATCATCTTCACATCATCCTCCTGCAGGCAACTTTTGGCACAATTCAAACAAGCAGCTACACAGGCATTGCAGGCATCTATACAGCTTTGGTATTTATTGTTCTTCATAGCAAATGGATTAAGCATATCTAGCTGCAAAACATCTATGCCAATGGGTCACATTCAATTGATTAAAGGCATAGCTTTTTATTCTACCTATATTATGGCACTTAAAAAATACAATGCGAAGCGCAACTTTAAGCAGACTGCCGAGCCGAAGGGCAAGGTAAAGAAGGGCAAGGGCGAACTGATATTTGTGGTACAGAAGCATCATGCCTCGCACCTGCACTACGATTTTAGGTTGGAAGCTGAAGGTGTGTTGAAAAGCTGGGCAGTGCCTAAAGGCCCTAGCCTGAACCCCGATGACAAACGCCTAGCGATGATGGTGGAAGACCATCCGTATGACTATAAAGACTTTGAAGGCAATATAACTGAGGGCAACTATGGCGCGGGTAATGTAATAGTATGGGATATGGGCACATATACTAGTACGGAAAATGCCGAAGATGGCGACAAGGCCATACTAGATGGCATAAAAAAAGGTAATGTAAAAATTACCTTAAAAGGCAAGAAGCTTAAGGGCGATTTCGACTTGGTGCAATTGAAGAATGGTAAGCAAGAGAATGCTTGGCTACTATTTAAGCGCAAGGATAAATACAGTAGCGATAAGGACATAACGTTGAAAGATAAATCGGTATTGAGCCATGTAACGCTGGAACAACTAGCCAAGAAATATGGCAATGAAAAGAATGGCCACACCGCAGAAGAAAACAAGGCTGCGGCAAAGAAAGCACCTACTAAAAAGGTGGTAAAGAAAGCAGCAGTTAAGAAGTCTGCGGCGGAAAAAGCTGCAACAAAGAAAACGGCAAGCAAAAAATCAGCCTCAAAAAAAAAGCCCGTCCGCCTAAAGCCCATGCTGGCCGAGCTAAGCGATAAAGAGTTCGACAATGCAGATTGGGTGTTCGAGGCGAAGTATGATGGCTACCGTGCCTTGGCAGATTGCAGTGGCAACGGTGGTGTAGATTTATATAGCAGAAACCTGCTAAGTTTTAACGATGAATTTAAGCCTATAGCCGAGGCACTTGAAGCTATGCCTTACGATTGCCTACTTGATGGCGAGGTGGTAGTAGAAGATAAAAAAGGCGTGTCGCGTTTTCAGTTACTACAAGGTTATAGAAGCGACAATGAAGGTACATTACAGTATTATGTGTTTGATATTTTGCGATTGAATGGAGAGGAACTAACAGGACTTACATTGCTACAGCGCAAAGAACTACTAGAAACATTATTGAAGCAGGTGAAAATACCGAACGTGCATTACAGCGAGCACGTAGTAGGCAAGGGTGTCAACTTCTTTAAAAAAGCAAATACAAAAGGCTGGGAAGGCATAATAGCCAAGCGCGCCGATAGCATATACAATACTGCCCGACGCAGTAGCGATTGGCTAAAGATTAAAATAACACAGCAAGAGGAAGCTATCATTTGCGGCATTACCGAACCGCAAGGCGGCAGAAAACATTTCGGTGCATTGCTGTTAGGGGTATATAATGGCAAGAAGCTAGAATACATTGGCAACTGCGGGACAGGCTTCGACTATGAAACTTTGAAAGAACTGTATAGCAAGTTCGAGCCGCTGTTTATCGATAAGTCGCCTTTTGACGAACGCATAACACACCGCACTAAAATACAGTGGATGAAACCGAAGCTAGTGTGCCAGGTAAAGTTTACGGAATGGACTAGCGAGGACAGTCTGCGCCACCCTGAATACCTAGGATTACGTAAAGACAAAAAAGCCACCGACGTGAAAAAACAAGAA
>JAFDYM010000458.1 GCA_018267435.1 Bacteroidota bacterium
TAGCACATAAAGCGCTATTTATTCTTAACATGGTAAATATCTGTTTCAACTGAGTGAAATAATTGTTAGAGTGATGGAAATCACTAGGTAGCTTTAGTAAAGAGAAGTACATTTACCAAAAGCGTATTATTATTATGGATAAAAAAGGACTATTGGTGTATGGTTGCTATGGCTACACAGGCGAGTTGATAAGTGAGCATGCCGTAAAAAGCGGCTTACGCCCTACCTTGGCGGGCCGCGATGAAGTGCGTGTAAAGCAAATGGCAGATAAACTAGGGCTTCCGTATTTGGTATTTGGTCTTGATGACGTAGCAGCCGTTGCCAATAACATTGCACCCTTCAAGGTAGTGCTACACTGTGCAGGCCCTTTTAAATATACCAGCAACATAATGGTAAATGCCTGCCTAAAAAGCGGCACCCATTATTTAGATATAACAGGCGAATATCAAGTATTTGAAGATGTGTTTAAACGCGATGCCGATGCTGCCAAGGCAAAGATATTACTAATGGCAGGTGTGGGCTTTGATGTGGTACCTAGCGACTGTTTGGCCTTGTACCTAAAGGAGCAAATGCCAAATGCAGAGTTTTTGGAATTGGCATTAGTGCAAAAAGGCGGACGTATATCGCATGGTACTGCCATTACAGTGGCCGAAAATGTGAACGGCGGTTGTATGGTGCGCCAGCAAGGTAAATTGGTAAAAGAAAAGAGTGGCTATAATACCCGTACTATTGATATAGGAGACAAGCAGCCACGCACTGGTGTGGCCATAAGCTGGGGCGATATATCAACTGCATACCGCAGTACGCGCATACCTAATATAACGGTGTACAATGTGGTTCCGAAAAAGGTAATTGACAGTATGAAGCTGAGCAACTACATAGGTTTTATACTGGATTGGAAACCTGTAAAGAATTACATCATCAAGCAAATAAAACAGCGCCCCGCAGGTCCAAATGCTGAGCAGCGCCAAAAGGCACAAACCTTTGTATGGGGCGAAGTAAGGAATCCTCTAGGTGCTACCAAGCAGGCGGTACTGCAACTGCCCGAAGGTTACACACTTACTGCATTAACTGGGGTAGAAATAGCCAAACGCATACTAACGCAAGAGCCGCCACATGGTGCACGTACGCCTTCGCAAGTATTTGGAGCCGAATTTATTACCATGTTCGAAGGAGTGAAACGTACTGACCTAAATTAGGTTTTCGGGTAATTTAATCCCATTATTTTAGCAAATACTTGACAGACAATTGACTGTCGATTATATTCAATGCACAGATAGCAATGTCAAATGGGCTGACATATATCGTGGCGAAACAGTATATTTATTATTACAAGCTAAGCGAACACACCCTGCGTGAGCGACTCTATACAAATAAAAGACGGTAAAGGTCTATCGGCTACTATCCATTTCAACAACCTTGTGGAATGGATAAACGAGGGCGTGTTTTGCGTTAACTCAGATGGCTTAATTGTATATGCCAATCGTCAGTTCTGCAAAAACCTCCGCTACTCTGAAACAGAAGTTATAGGCAAATCCATTTTCGATTTCTTTTACGATGATAAGCATGCTGCTCTTTCGCAGGCTAAACTTGAGCTACGCCGCAAGGGTGTAAGCGATGTGTATGATATAATGATGCGCCGAAAAACCGGCGAGGGCTTTTGGGTACGTGTAAACGGTAAACCAGTTTACGATGCACAAGGGCAGTTTGTAGGCTCGGTAGCTATACAAACCGACATAAGCGGGCAGAAGCAAATGGAGGAGGACCTGATATTTGCCAAAGAAGATTTGGAGACGAAGGTTATAACCCGCACCCGCCAGCTATCGGAAGTTAACCACCGCTTACAGCAGGAAATAAAAGACCGTAAATTTGCCGAGCTATCGGTAAAGGTAAACGAGAAAAAGTTCCGCGATATATTTACTAACTCGCCCGATGCCATATACGTGGAAAGCTACGAGGGCGTAATATTGGATGTAAACGATGCTGCTTGTAAGTTGCATGGTTTAGAAAAGGATAAGCTAATAGGTAGAAGCGTTTATGAAATTTCGCCACCAGAACTGTATAACGAAATTGCCCAGCGCCAGCCTTTGATAATAAACGGAAAGGTAAAGAAATTCGAGAGTGAATGTTTGGATAGCAGCGGCAATGCTATACCTATAGAGGTTAGTGCGGCACATATAGAATATCGTGATAAAAAGGCACTGTTGATGCATGTGCGCGATATAAGCGACCGCCGCGAAAACCAACGGCTACAACAGCAGTTGAACGAAGAACTGGAACAAAAAGTAAAAGAACGCACACGTGAACTGGAAGAGGCTAACGCACTTCTGCAACGGGAGATTAAATACAAAGAAGCTGCCCAAAGCGAATTGCAGCAGCAGAAAGACTTTTTGCGCTTAATTATTGATTCTACACCAGACTTGATTTATGTGAAAGACGCAGAGGGCAAGTTTGTAGTAGCCAATAAAAAGGTGGCAGAGTTTTACGGTTTACAGCCCGAAGAAATGGAAGGCCACTACGATACCGAAGAGCAGTTTACCAAAGATGATATAGACTACTTTATTTGGCAAGATAAACAGGTACTTGAAACGAACGAAGAAATACGTTTTCCCGAAACTGAAATAAAGGATGTAAAAGGTGGCGAAAGCCTTTGGCTTCAAACTATTAAAAAGCCAATAGTGCTACATGATGGTACTAAACAAATATTGGGTGTAAGTAGCGATATAACTGAAATAAAAGTTGCGAAGGAAAAGCTATTTATATCAGAACAGTTGTACCGCGAAATAGCGCGCAACTTACCTAAAAGTGCCATGTTCATTTTCGATAAGAATTTGAAATTTATACTTGCCGAAGGGCCGCTAATAGGCACTGTAAGTAAACCGAAGGCGGAGATAGAAGGCAAAACGGTTTATGAAACAATTCGACCTAGCGAGTTGGATAGGGTAGAAGCCGTTTACAAGAAAATACTACAAGGCGAAAACAGCGAAACGGAACAGACCTTCTTTGGCCGCTCGCTTAAAGTGTACCACATACCTATACGTGACGATGATGGCGATATAGTATATGGCATGGTAATGATATTGGATATAAGCGACTTGAAGGAAACGCAGCGCGAGCTTGAAAAACGTGCTGCGGAACTGCAACATAGCAACGATGAGTTGGAGCGCTTTGCCTATGTGGCATCGCACGATTTGCAAAGTCCGCTTAGGACGATTGCAAGCTACTTGCAATTGCTTGAACTACGTTATAAAGACAAGTTAGAAGGCGAGGCTTCGGAGTTTATTCAATACTCGGTAAGCGGTGCCAAGCGTATGCAAACCGTTATACATGAGCTATTGAACTACTCGCGTATCTCATCGGTTAAAAAGCCTTACGTACGTACCGACCTTGATGTGCTGGTAAAAGATGTAATGAAGGGCTTGAACAGCAGCGTACAGACCTCAGGTGCCGAGGTAAACATTGATGATTTACCTACTTTAACAGCGGAGCCAAACCAGCTATATCAGTTGTTCCAAAACTTGATAGATAACGCCATGAAGTTTGTGAAGGACCAGAAGCCGATAGTGAACGTAACCGTTACCGAGCATGAAGATGTGTGGGAGTTTGCGGTGGCTGATAATGGCATTGGTATCAAAGAAGAATTCCGCGAAAAGATATTCCAAATGTTCCAGCGCTTGCACAGCACTGCCGAGTACCCTGGTACAGGCGTGGGCCTTGCCATCTGCAAAAAGATAGTGGAACTGCACGGCGGCAAAATGTGGGTGGAAAGCGAATTTGGCGAGGGCACTACCTTCCACTTTACCATTAGCAAGCACCTAGAGGCCAACACCTACACCAAGTAATTCTTTTCTACCTACAAAATACGGCACGGGCAATAAAAACTGCTTTTATTTGCCGCAAATACCATTCGTATATAATGAGCAAGTATCCATCATTGATACTGCACCGTGGCAAAACACATGCAGTTAAGCGCTTTCATCCTTGGGTGTTTTCGGGCGCGGTTAAGCGTTTCGATAAAGGCCTGCAAGGCGGAGATGTAGTTGAAATACATTCGGAAGATGGCGAGTACCTAGGCATAGGCCACTACGGCGCGGGCAGCGTGTCGGCGCGTATCTTCTCTTTTCAGCGCGAAGATGATTTGCAGGATCTATGGGTGCGCCGCTTGCAGAATGCTTACGATGTACGTAAGGCTGCAGGCCTAGCGGGCAGCGAGCATACCAATGCATATCGCTTGGTATATGGCGAGGGCGATGGCTTGCCTGGTATGGTTATAGATTGGTACAACGGCACCGCGGTTATACAGGCGCATAGCGTGGGTATGCACCGCGAGCGCCACAACTTTGCCGAGGCTTTGAAAGTGGTGTACGGTAGTGAATTGAAAGCAGTGTACGATAAAAGCGGCGAGGCACTACGCAAGGCCGATGAAGAGGTGCTGGCACACGCGGGCGGCTACCTATGGGGTAAAGAAGAAACCGACTTGATAAAAGAAAATAACCACCAGTTCCGCATCAATTGGGAAACGGGGCAGAAGACAGGTTTCTTTATAGACCAACGCGATAACCGCGATTTGCTAGGCAAGTATTCTTCAGGCAAAAAGGTGTTGAACACATTCTGTTATTCCGGTGGTTTTTCAGTGTATGCATTGCACAACAATGCTGCGCTGGTACACTCGGTTGATAGCTCGGCCAAGGCTATAGATTTAACAAACGAAAACGTAGCGCTAAACGGCAATGCTGATAAGCACCAAGCCTACGTAGCCGATGTGTTCGACTTTATGAAGAACGCTGACGAGGACTACGACATAATAGTGCTTGACCCACCTGCCTTTGCCAAAAGCCAGAACGCAAGGCACACCGCTATTAAAGCCTACAAGCGCCTTAATATGGCAGCTATTAAAAAGATAAAGAGCGGCGGCATCATCTTCACCTTCTCGTGCTCGCAAGTGGTAGATGTGGAGATGTTTACGGGTGCAGTAACCTCGGCAGCCATAGAGTGCGGCAAAAAGGTGCGCGTGCTACACCGCCTTAGCCAACCCGCCGACCACCCCGTAAGCATATACAACCCCGAGGCACTATACCTAAAGGGTTTGGTGTTGTATATAGAGTAGTATTATTTGTAAAATAAACTTAACGTAGGAGGCATGCTGCAACCTTTCGGCATAGTATGTGTACTATAGCTTAAGATAAATTAACTGCGAGGAAATGATACTTGCAGTTCGTTTTTAACTGAATTCGAATATTTTTGACTGCGACAACATCCCAAAACACTATGAAGAAAAGGCTACAGTCTTTCGTTATCATCGCTGCGTTTTTATTGGCTGGTATAAGCAGCTATGCAGCAGGTTTTACTTACAAGTTTACCGTTAAAGGCTTGGAAAACGCCGAGGTAATACTAGCCAACTACTACGGCGATAAGCAGTATGTAAAAGACACTTTCCAGTTCGACAAGAAAGGTGTATTGACCCTAAAGGCCGATACCATGCTGCCTGGTGGTATCTACATGCTTGTATTCCCAGTTATGGGCAATAAGTATTTCGAGTTTATAGCGGGCGAATCGGCTATTACTATCGAAACAGACACTGCAAACCTGGTTGACCACTTAAAGGTGCTTGCTTCTATCGAGAACAATTTGTTCTACGACGATTTGAAGTTTATAAGCAGGATGCGCAAAGAGCTTGACTCGTTGAACGCCATTTACAAAGGCGAAAAAGACGAGAAAA
>JAFDYM010000459.1 GCA_018267435.1 Bacteroidota bacterium
CGGAAATCCGCATTGGTTATCGGTGCCAACCAACTGGAACAACAAGGGCCTGATTCCACCGCTCACGGACCATGCCGTATCTCTATCTAGGTTATCGGTGCCAACCAAGACAAAACAACATGGAACTGATTCCACCGCTCACGAGCTATGTTGGAAATCCGCATCGGCTAACGGTGACAGCCGAACGAAACAACATAACCCTGATTCCACCATTCACATTCCTTGCCAAGTATAGTTGACGGTACCAATGGTGCAGGCACATCAACACTCGGCAAGGCAGAAAAATTAAACAGTAATAAAACAATCAAATCAATGAACGGAACTGTGTGGTAGCGAGCTTGCTCGCCATTAACCTTGCGGTTAACTCCCGTAGCATGTTCTTGCAATAACAGGAACAGAAGCCAGGTCCCCTCCCAACCCTCCCCCAAGGGGAGGGCTAAACCAGTCTCGCTAAAGACTTGTCAGAACCCGATTGCATTGCTGCACCAAGTTCAGGATTTGACCCTTTACAATGCAAAGATACAACACCGAACAGGGCAAAAGCAAATCGGGTTTCCCGCATGGGGGGTGCCGCCCCCCATGCGGGAAACCGGGCTTCAGAAATTTTGGAAGTGCCATATTTAATGATAAAGGGGTTAGCATTTAAAGATAGTGGGCGAGGATGCCGACCTTAAAGATAACTTATAGCCCTCGGCAACGCCGATGCCTGCTTACATAAAATGCCAACAGGAAAGTCGCGCGTGGCGCGAAGCAGTATGTGAGATACACTACAGCACCGCGCCAAAGAGAAACATAGCGAGTGCCATGCATCGATAAAGTATCTATCCTAAAAATCCGCGTTTATCTGTGTTATCCGTGTCATCCGCGTTCCTGTATTCAACACACTTACTGCAACCTATTCAAGCCGGCTTTGGCTTTGGAATCGATGCCTGTTTTATATTCGTGGTCGGCGAAGCCTAGACACATATTGTAGTATTGCTTGGCTTGTTCTTTGTTGCCGCGCAGCTCGTATATCTCGCCCGTTTCAAGGGCGCTGTTGGCAGCAAAGTAACGCTTCAAATCTTTGCCGCGCTCAATGGCCTTAGCATAATATATCAATGCCGAATCTGCCTTGTTCCACTCGTGGAATATGCGGCCCGTACGGTATAGATATTCAGTTTGTAGTTCGGTGGTGGTAAAGCTCTGCTCGCTTAGTGTAGCCATTTGCTTGCTGGCCTTCTCGTAGTAGGCACCATCAAACAGCAAGCGTGCGCGCAACAGGTTTACATTGGGCATTGTTTTGCTATCGGCTTCTAGTTGTGCTTGCTTATCGGCATCAAGCGAGCTACTCCCCTTTTTGCCCACCTTAGCTATAAAGTGTTTGTAGTTGACATCATCGCCTTGCAGCATGTAGCCCCATGCTATTTTTTGGTAGGCAGATTTAATGTGGTTACTGCCTTTATAGGTAGCCAAAAATAATTTGAAATAGCTATCGGCATCTTTATCTAATCGATTCAACTTACCTAAGCCGTATAGGTAATTCAAGAATGGGAAGTTAACATAACTACTATCGGTTGGGCGTTGCTCTAATATGCGCAATGCCTCATCGTTATGCTTGCCATATATACCTATATGCGCACATACGTAAGCGTTCAGTAGGTTACCCTTCTCATCGAAGTTATGTTGCATTAGCACCTGCCATGCTTTCTCTTTATCATCCTTTAAGTTGAAGAGTAGGAAGGCATAAAAGGCAACTGTTTCTTGCTGAAAAATATAGTCGTTCTTCTTACCATATTCTATCAAGTCGTTAAGGGTGTTTAGGCCTTGCTGTACGCTGCCTTCCATGCCTAGCATGTTTACGCCCCACTTGTACTTATCGGGTACGCTGCCTATTAGAGCTTGCAGTACACCGAGTGTTTTTTTATTGGGCTTAAAGTCGGGGAACTTAGATTGGTTCTCCTGTAGAAATTTATATGCCTTCTTTATCTCGAACACTGCCGCTAGGTACTCGCCATACTTAATGTTGATGGCAGCCCATTGCACGTTCATTTCGGCCGCGCAATACAGGTAGTAAGGCGAGGTAGTTTCGCCCGCGCGCAGCATCTCCATACGTAGGTCTTTATTGCTCTTCAGCTTCTCGTAGGTTTCGCGCGTATCGGTAGTGTAAACGGTTATAAAATCGAGATAGTTCTCTAAGTAAACAGGTATCAGGTTTTTGGGGTTCTGTTTCTCCTCCTGCGCCAGCAGTGCCCTGCCTTCGTTCAGCCTTAAAGCCATAATAGCATTGTATGCCTTGCGGCAGTTGGGGTTAAAGTCGAACACCTCGGCCTGCGCGCAGCAAACCAGTAAAACCATTAAGCAGAAAAGGGCATACCTTTTTATCACGCAGGGAAAATAATTAATAGATGCGAAAAGATACTTGAATTGTACTTATAGGGCTAAGTTTGCGGCATAAATAGCTACAATGAAGACTATATACCTAAGCATATTGGCCACCCTGCTTTTTACTGCCTGCAATAGCACCGAGTGGTGGGTGGGCGGCACACTGCACGCCGAG
>JAFDYM010000045.1 GCA_018267435.1 Bacteroidota bacterium
GTAGAATCAAGCCGACTTCTCTTAAATATTCAGGCAACCAAGCTAATCCTTCAAGAGCCCACAATAATCCTGTATGACTACTGGTAGAGTGTAAAAAACCATCTACCTCTTTGAACATATCGATTATTTCTGGTTGTTCCTTTAAAAGTGAATAGCTCACCGCTTTAAGAAAACTTAATGGCGATGCTTCTGAAATGAGGGGTAATTCATGGTCTAATGAAATCCATATTTCCCCGCTTGCATTAATAAGTAGGTCATGAACTAAACTGTCAACCCAAAGTTGTGGATTGGTTAGGTTGGGAATATTTAATCCTTCACCAAATCGTCCAATTAAAATTAGGGATTGAGTTATTCCTTCTCTTGACCAGTTAGAAAATTTCCGTTGCCTATTATAGAATGCCGCAAAGTCATCTTTTTCTTTGGGTTCTGTTATAGGATTACCATTTTTAAAAGCGAACGAGAAACATTCTTCAATATTTTGAAAATCTTTTTGAGTAAGATATGGCGAAAGAGTTGTCCATAAATCTAGTGGTGAAGTCAATCGCCAAGTTTCGCCAATTTGCATGATTGGCGATTCTTCTAGGTTTCTCCACTTTGTAAGCGTAACCAAATAGTCGGAATACTTAACTCCAGATAATTTCTCAATGAGTTCAATGTCACCAACAAATTTTTCATTCCACCGTCCTAATAAAAGTGCTGGAATGATTTCACGAATATCCTCGGTATCTATCCATTTTGTTTTGGTATGAGGAAAACCAATTAGTTTCTTAAGGATTGTAATATTTCTTCCCGATTCTCTGGAAAACTTCTTGGCGTCATCTGCCGAAATTCCACTTTTGATTAAAGAGTTCACCTGTCCGTCTCGGTCAATCGTTGGAAGAATAATTGTTTCTTGATTGAATGTATCGTCAGCACCTAATGGAACTAAAACATGATGTCCTTTTCCAACGGCAGAATAAAGTGGTTGTGCATCATCAAATCTTGGAATTAGATTTAGCTGTGTTATGGTATTTATTCTTATGCCACGGAAATTGCCTTCTGTATCAATTATTAGTGACTTTGAAAAAAAACTTTCCGATTCACTTTTAGGAAATTGTTTAGCTGCAGCAATTATAAAAGCAATCGCTTCATTTTTTGTTGGTGCCTTTATTGCTTTTATACTTGCTTGTTCTTGTAAGATTTTTAATAATTGTTTTTGCTCAATCTCTCTCCCTGCCGTAATAACTTCTGGTTGTAAAACCAAACCATTTGGCCCCATTGACCATTCCTCCCAAAATTCATCAGCAGTCATTATACCATCAAAGGGATAACTTCCTACTCGACTTGAAAGCCACCTTGAAACTGATAGAGCATTGCCAAGCCATTGTTCTAAATTTGAAGAATCATAAACCCTTACATCTTTCCATATACCTTCTGCCTTTTTTTCGTTTACCCACTTGTCTTTCAGTTTCCAGAATCGCAGCGTAACAAAAATGTAAACACAATCCTTTTGAGTATACCCTAATGGGTCAGCTTTTCTTTTATCATAATCTTTGTCAGCTTTTCCTTTGTTGTCGGTCTCGGTTCCAAACTCCCATAAAGAAATTCCTTTTGGAACATAAGCGGTATCTTCTTCACAAGTCACTATTCCGTCCCATCCTCCAACATAAGCAGCACTTCCTGATGGAAAGTCAGCTTGAGTACTTGCAGGGGTAGTTGCCCTGACTAATCTGGATATGAGATATGGTAAATCTGCCTTAGAGTCAACTCTATCGGCCCAATTTTCTAAATGATTTCTAGTTACAAGTTTCATAGTAGTTCAATTGGCATGTTTTCTTCAAACGATTGAAATCCAATTACGTACTGGCTAAAATATCCATTATTCCCAGTATTTCACATTTTAAATATTCCATGTCAGTATATGCTTTACTAACTTTCGGCTGCCTACATACAGATGTAAGCAAAGGGATGAAATTTGCTTTCTCATAACACAAGCGGACGCTCGCGCCAGTTCCCAAAGCCCTTATTTAGACTCATTCTAAGTGCTAGCGAAAATTCGCTAAATTGTTTTTAGGCTCTCCGAAAACTAATTACATTTGCGCCCACAAACTGCTTACATTAGCAGCTAAAACCTAAAAAAATAAGTATGTCGCAAGTATTTGATCTTGACATGATTAAAAGCCTTTACGCCCGCTTTGGCGCTAAGGTAGAGGAAGCCAAAAAAGAACTTGGCCGTCCGTTGACCCTATCTGAAAAAATCCTTTACGTGCACTTGCACGGCTCTCAGAAGTTTGAAAACTTCCAACGCGGTAAAAACTACGTTGATTTTGCTCCAGACCGTGTGGCTATGCAAGATGCTACTGCGCAAATGGCGCTTTTGCAGTTTATGCAGGCTGGCCGCCCTAAAGTAGCGGTGCCTAGTACCGTACACTGCGACCACTTGATAACCGCTAAAGAAGGTTACAAGATTGACTTGCCTACTGCTAACTCTGGCAACAAAGAGGTTTACGATTTTCTTGCTTCGGTAAGTAATAAATACGGCATCGGTTTTTGGAAACCAGGTGCAGGTATCATTCACCAGATAGTGTTGGAAAACTACGCTTTTCCTGGTGGTATGATGATAGGTACCGATAGCCACACGGTGAACGCTGGTGGTTTGGGTATGATAGCTATAGGCGTGGGCGGTGCAGATGCTTGCGACGTAATGGCTGGCCTAGCTTGGGAACTAAAATGGCCTAAGCTGATAGGTGTGAAACTTACTGGCAAACTTAGCGGCTGGGTAAGCCCTAAAGATGTGATACTAAAAGTAGCTGGTATATTGACTGTGAAAGGCGGTACTGGTGCTATAGTGGAGTACTTCGGCGAAGGCGCTACCAGCATGAGCTGTACCGGTAAAGGCACTATATGCAACATGGGTGCCGAGATAGGCGCTACTACTTCTACCTTCGGTTATGACGAGAGCATGGACCGCTACCTACGCGCCACTGGCCGTGCAGAAGTGGCTGACCTTGCCAACGGCATTAAGGAGCACCTTACGGGCGATGAAGAAGTATATGCTAACCCAGAGAAATACTTCGACCAAGTAATAGAAATAAACCTAAGCGAATTGGAGCCGTACATCAACGGTCCTTTCACTCCAGATTTGGCTACACCAGTAAGCAAAATGAAAGAAGCTGCTGCAGCTAACGGCTGGCCTACACAGGTTAAAGTGGGTTTGATAGGTAGCTGTACCAACAGTAGCTACGAAGACATTAGCCGCGCGGTAAGCCTAGCTAAGCAAGTGGCAGATAAGAACTTGAAGGCAAAAGCAGAATTTAGTATTACGCCAGGTAGCGAGCAAATACGCTACACTATTGAGCGTGATGGCTTTATTGATACCTTCAACAAAATAGGTGCTGAAGTATATGCTAACGCATGCGGACCTTGTATAGGTATGTGGGCGCGCGCAGGTGCCGATAAGAAGGAGAAGAACACTATCGTTCACTCGTTCAACCGTAACTTTGCTGCCCGTCAGGATGGTAACCCGAACACGTATGCGTTTGTGGCATCGCCAGAATTGACAACTGCATTGGCTATAGCCGGCGACCTTACTTTCAACCCATTGACTGATACATTGACCAACGAGAAAGGCGAGCAGGTAATGCTAGATGCACCAACAGGTGATGAGCTACCTACACGCGGCTTTGCGGTGGAAGATGCAGGCTTTCAAGCACCAGCAGCCGATGGCAGCAGTGTACAAGTAGCAGTAAGCCCTACTAGCGACCGTCTGCAATTGTTGGCTCCTTTCGCAGCATGGGAAGGTACTGACTTGAAAGGCTTGAAATTGCTTATAAAAGCAAAAGGCAAATGTACTACCGACCACATATCGATGGCGGGCCCATGGTTGAAGTACCGTGGCCACTTAGATAACATCAGCAACAACATGTTGATTGGTGCTATCAACTTCTACAACGAGAAGGCTAACAGCGTGAAGAACGAACTAACCGGCGAGTACGCTGGTGTGCCAGATGTACAGCGCGCTTACAAGGCAGCAGGCATAGGCAGTATAGTAGTAGGCGACGAGAACTACGGTGAGGGCAGCAGCCGCGAGCACGCAGCTATGGAGCCTAGGCACCTAGGTGTACGTGCTGTATTGGTTAAGAGCTTCGCACGTATACACGAAACCAACTTGAAGAAGCAAGGTATGTTGGCATTGACTTTTGTAAACAAAGACGATTACAACAAAATACAGGAAGGCGATGTAGTAGATATACTTGGCCTAACTGAATTTGCACCCGGCAAAAACCTAACTATACAGTTGACGCACAAAGATGGCACTACCGAATCTTTCGAGGTAGCGCATACTTACAACGAGCAGCAGGTAGAGTGGTTCAAGGCAGGCGGCGCGTTGAACATCATACGCAAGCAAGCAGCACAGAACTAGGACCTCTCCCTAACCCTCTCCGAAGGAGAGGGGACAAGGTAGCGATACAGATTCAAGAGCGAAGTCAGCAATGGCTTCGCTCTTTTTATTTGTGATTACACAGATTAGTTGGATGTCACAGATGAATAGGGAAGGGACGAAGGGCGAGGGCGAGAGACGAGGGTAATACAGAGGTTCTCTCTAGCCCACAAAGCGCTGATGTATTCTCCCTCGTCCCACGTCCCTCTCTCCCGTCCCTTTTTTATGCGCGGTGCTATGGCGCTTGGGGCATAAGTGTGCGTCCCACGGGCGTGCATACTGTGGTGTAATTAAGTGTACGTATATTAGGCATCTATGCTTATTTATATACGGCACGCTTATTTAAACTGCCTGTTATAAAATGAGCAGCAATGATAGATATACTGAAGGGAACATGGCACTTGATATATAGCAACTTTAGCATGTGGAAGGAGGATGTAGCGAATGTAACGTTCAACTACACGCCAGAGGAGAAAGATGGTAAATATGTATTGCTAGATGAGGTGAAATACCTAAAAGGAGGGAAAGATAAAAGCATAACAGGCTACGACTACCCCGAGGACGATACCAAGTTTACATGGAAGGGCAAGGGCTTGCTAGGTATACTAAGCAGCAATTGGCAACTGGAATGGATAAGCCATACACAAGACTGTATCATCATATCATTCGAGAAGACATTGCTAACGCCTGCCGGTGTAGATATACTTACGCGTAGCGATACACCGAATGAGCAGATACTATACGAGGCCAAGCAAATAATAAAAATGAATGACCGCCTGCGCAAGGTAGCTGAGGGCTTATTCCGCATTAATGGCAGCAATGCATTAACCGAGGATTAATTTTTCCAAACCATTTTTTCGCGAGCCTTTTATAAGCAGGTATTGGCCGTTCCAATCTTGCTGTGTAAACCATGCTTTTGCTAGCTCTATGCTTTCGAACCATAGCACCGTATTATCATCTTTCAAAAAGCTGAAGCCGCCACCCACAAACACGCGTTGCGCCAATGGCATAGCGCTTACCATAGCTTTTATCTTGTCGTGTTCAGCGCGGCTGTATGTGCCTAGCTCCATCATTTCGCCTATTATCACCGTCTTCTTTTCAGCATCTATCTTATCAAAGTTCTTCAATGCTTCTGCCATGCTGCTGGGGTTAGCATTGTAAGCATCTAGTATAATAGTAGCACCGTTATGCTCTACCTTCTGCGAGCGGTTATTGGTAGGCACGTATTCCTCTATCGCTTCTTTAATGCTTTGCAGCGGTACATCAAAGTGTTTGCCTATACATACGGCACTAAGTACATTATCGAAGTTGTATTCACCTACTAGGTTGGTGTGTATGGTTCTTCCATCTACCTGTATGGTAAGGAACTCGGTACCGTATACTATTTCGCCACTGCAGTCGGCGTGGTGCTTGCCGTACGTGATTATATGCTGTGTGCCTTCATGCTTTGCATGTTGCAGCAGCACTTCGCTATCGGTACTTACAAATATGCTGCCGCCATGCTGTTGCAGGTAGCGATATAGTTCGGTCTTACCCTTTACCACGCCCTCTGGCCCACCAAAGCCCTCTATGTGTGCTAAACCTACGTTGGTAATAAGCCCGTGGCTAGGCGCGGTATATACACAGTAGCCTTCTATTTCTTTTTGGTGGTTGGCACCCATTTCTACCACAGCCATTTCTACATCATCCTTTATTGCCAATAGCGTAAGGGGTATGCCTATATGGTTGTTAAGGTTGCCCTTGGTGGCGTAGGTTTTATATTGCTTGCTTAGCACGGCTGCTACCAGTTCCTTGGTGGTGGTTTTACCATTGCTGCCCGTAATAGCTAGCACGGGGCAGCTTAGTTGGCTGCGGTGGTAGCCTGCCAGCTGTTGCAGCGTTTGCAGCACATCATCTACTATTATCAGCCTATAGCCATACTCGGCTTGCCATGCAGCATCGCTCAGTTCATCTACCACCGCATAGCTGGCCCCTTTTTGCAGCGCTTCGGCTGCGAAGGTGTTGGCGTTAAACCTATCGCCCTTAAGGGCAAAAAACATGCTTTGCGCGCCTATGCTGCGGGTATCGGTGGTTATGCCGCTGCACTGTAGGTATAGTTGGTGTAGTTGCTGTATTTGCATGGGCTGAAAATAAAAATCCCCCGCTTATGCAGCGAGGGATTTTTTAAACTTATATCGGTTAATACTAACCTTTCATTTTGCGTTTGCCTTTTTCGCCAGGGAAGTTGTTACCACCCTTGCCACCTTTCATTATGTTACCCGATGGTGAACCTACACGGTCCATAGCGCAACGGAAACCTAGGTCATCGGTAGCCAAGTTTTGATCAAGGTAACGGCGAGTACCTGGAGAAAGGAAGTAAGCACGGTCTTTCCAGCTACCACCTTTAAATACGCGGCTTTCTTCGTTTATCAATGAAGATTGACCGTATTTGTAATCTACCACCGAGTTTTCGTCACCATCCGCATAGTTACGTACATCGCCTGTACGGTAGTTGCGGCGGTTAGCGCTTTCCTCTTGTGTTACAGTACGGTACTGTATACGGCCCAAGCTATCTTTTTCTACTGGGTTACCGTCAGCATCCAACACTTTAGTTTGGAATACGTTACCACGGTAAGTGTTGAAGTCATTCGCATCGGTAGTAGTCATAGGACGGTAAACGTCAAGTACCCACTCGTTTACGTTACCAGCCATGTTATACAAACCGAAATCGTTCGGCATGAAAGACTTAACTGGCGCAGTAATGTCTGCGTTATCGTTCAAGTTACCAGCCATAC
>JAFDYM010000460.1 GCA_018267435.1 Bacteroidota bacterium
ACTTCTACCTATGAATAAGCTAAAGAGAACAGAAAAATATTTGCATGAGTTTTTCTCCAATCGTTATAACTGGATTAAATCTTTTTCAGAGGTTATACACAAACATCGTCACACTGATATTTACCCCTTAAATGCTGGAACTTATTTAATGGATTTTCTTTTAGGCATTGAAAGTAGAAGTAGCGTTTACTTGTCTGAATCTCTTGTTCCAAAAAAGTTTGCATCTCCTGGATCACTAATCAGTAGCTTAGGCAGGTTTAGAGACTACTTGAGTGAAAATCAAAAATATTTAGACATGAACTATCGGGAAGATATGCCTGACTTAGTAATTTATGATTTACAAAAAATTAAAGATGATCTGATAGATGGGATAGAGTATGCCCTAAAAGTATATGATTATGAAGACACAGTAATTCCTTATCAAGAATTGAGATACAATCTTATTGTAAATAATATTCCAGGTTTTATTTCAATACTAAAATCAATTCTATCATCAGTTTCTTATTCAATTAATAAAACTAAAGAAGGATATTATCATTCCAACGTCCATTTAACTCTAAAACTCTTAGGTTTTGATATTTTATCTGAGGAAGAAACTAATAACGGACGTATAGACGCAGTTATCAGATTTTCGGATTCGATTTACATTTTTGAATTTAAATTTGATGAAGAAATAGATTCTAGTGACGAGGCATTAAATCAAATTAAGCTTAAGGAGTACCATTCAAAATTTACTATAGAACGTGTACCTATATATGGAATTGGAGTTAGTTTTTGCAGCATAAAAAGAAATATCAATGGATATAAATCTGAAAAGCTAAACTAAAAAAGACCACTCCTTCGAGTAGCCTTTTTTTAAAATGTAATAGCGGAGGGCATTACCGGCCCCGACTACTTCTTCATAGAGCCTTTTTTAGAACCGCTGCTTTGCGATGCACCAGTCTTTTTGCTGTCTGCCTTTTTCGATTCTGCTTTCTGCTGAATGCTTTTCTTAGGGGCAGCGCTCTTTTTAGTAGCGGCCTTCTTAGGTGCTGCTGCTTTAGAGGCGGCCTTCTTAGGTGCGGCGGCTTTCTTGGCTACTGCTTTTTTTACTGCTGCCTTCTTAGGCGCTGCTGCTTTTTTTGAGGCGGCCTTTTTAGGTGCGGCGCTCTTCTTACTTGTTGCCATAATTGTTGGATTTTTAGTTAATACGCTACTGTTTAAAACAATGTGCCAGTGCTAGTTTTATAGCTATGAAGACGCGAAGGCTTGAAGTAATATATAAGAGTTTAGCGCTACTTCCTTAAAGATTCTTCTTTGTGTCTTCGTGCCTTCGTGGCAAAACATCTTATATGCTTCATGGCTAAAAATTTACTTTCACATTTATGAATAAAGCAATTTGGATATTGATAACCTTTATAGCGGGTGCATTTTTGCCTATACAGGCAGGCCTTAATGCCAAACTTGGCAAGGCAGGGCAGAGTGCCGTACACGCATCGCTTACATCGTTTATAGTGGGCACGCTTGCGCTTGGCTTGTATGTACTTGTTACCCGCCAAGCAGTAAGTTGGGAAGGCTTAAAAGCTGCACCTGCATACGCATGGATGGGCGGCCTATTGGGTGCGTTCTATGTTACGGTTATTGTACTTGCATTTCCGCAATTAGGGCCGGGTCTTACGTTCGGCTTGGTGGTTACAGGGCAGATGGTCTTCTCGCTGTTATTGGAGCATTACAACATTTTGGTGGCTAGCCCCTCTCCTATTAGTTGGTATAAAATACTGGGTGTTGCCTTGATAGTGGGTGGTGTGCTATTGATAAGGAAGGTGTAGCAAAAATGAAAAGTATAAAATTGCTTACCTTACATGCATTGCGATATTTTGCTTGTTATTTTCCGTAGGCATGCTAGTTAATCGACAAACTCTAACGTGTGAAAGCCTTATCAATAAACAATTGGTTTTTAGTACCCCTACAAGCGATATTGCTTGCCTCAATCCATATTTTAATAGAGTTCCTATTCTGGCATCCCGATTTTTTGCAAGAGCTTATTTATATCTGCTTATTCCTGGTAGTTCATGGCGTTTTGTATCCAAGTTATCGCTACAAATCTATTTGGGTTATACTGCCTTTGTTCTCCGAATTGATATTTGCTCTTCTTGCCTGTGCTATTTTTGATATGTGTGATGAAGTTAGCATGGTTATACTGCTCGCTTATGCTCTAACTTTATGCGCCGTTTTCATGCTTATACATTTTGCTATAAGGTTCATGTATCTATATAGTTTATTCAAAGCTAGAAAGCTATAACTAGTATCCTTTTCATTAAACTAGGCACCACAGTACGCACGCGCGCGGCAACCAACAGTAGGTACTAGGCGCAGTAGCACCGCGCATAAAAACCTCATCCCTAACCCTTCTCCACAATAGAGAAAGGGACGAATGTTTGACTAATGTAAATCTGTGATCAACGCTGTAGAATGGTGTAATGGGTGTAAGCATTACACATAAAAAAAGCGGGAGCTTTCGCTCCCCGCCTTCTTACTAATCAGCACTATTAAAAGTTTAGTTCTGCTTTATCACCTTAAAGGTTTGGCGCTGTTGGCTATCGTGTAGGTGTATGTAGTACACACCCGCGGCACGCTGGCCAAAGTCGAACTTGTTGATGTAATCTACCTTGTTGGTTTCGAATATCAGTTGGCCAAGCTCGTTGGTAATGGTAAGGTTTAGCTGGCTAAGGTCTTTCACTTTGCTAGCTATGTTCACCATTACGTTTTCTACAAACGGGTTAGGCATTATACTAACTGCATCCTTCAACACAATCTCTTCAAGGCCTGTGTAAGTAAACTGTACCGAGTCGCTTTGAACACTGCAACCGTTGCTATTGGTAACCTGCACCGCATAGTAGCCCGTAGCATTAATGGTGTACACTTGGCTAGATGCACCACTTATAGGCGCGCCGTTCTGTAGCCATTGGTTACCCGTAACTGCGCTCGATGTAAGTACGTTACCAGTTTGTGATATGGTAGGTACGGCAGGCAATGCATACACCGTAATAGTTTGCGGTGTACTAAGCACGGTAGCTTGCGATACACAAGTTTCGTTGCTTGTCATCTCTACCGTTACTATATCGCCGTTGCTAAGCGCGTTGCTTGAGAACACTGCCGAGTTAGTGCCTTGTACGTTGCCGTTCACCTTCCATACATACGTAGGTGCCGTGCCGCCGAATGTAGGTGTAGCAGTAAACACAACATTGGTATTGGCACATACCGCAGCCGCAGGTGTTACGCCCACAGTTACCGTAGGCAATA
>JAFDYM010000461.1 GCA_018267435.1 Bacteroidota bacterium
GCTTCAAAACCTTCTTTACAACCGTAGTTTTACCCGAGCCCGAGCCGCCCGTAATGCCGATCATTAACATAGCGGCGAAGATACAATTTTGAACCCGTAAAAAGATATGTGCCTGTTACTTTTCCTACCTACCTGAATTACATGTTAAACGGAGGCTGTTATGAAGCAGGTAATAACGATGTTATCAATGGCAATGATGTGCCAACAAGTAGCGGCAGAAAACTACACGCTAGCCGATGCGCTGCGCCAAAAATTGGTGAGTATAAGCATGACGGGCGCAGGGCGCGATACTACCAACTACACAAACAACGCCCTTGCCCCAAGCATGAGCATGCTGGTTACCAACCTTAGCAACAGTGATGTAAGCCTAAACTTAGAATATGGCTATAAGTTAGAACCTAGCGACACCAGCTACCAAACCATGATGGTAACGCAAACATTAATAGTGCGCCTACCTGCCAAGCAGAAAAAGACATACCGCCTGTACGCCATGTGTACCCAAGCTGGCGATAGGGGCCCAAGCGAAAGCGAGCATTTTAGTTTGGGTAAACGCAGCACGGGCAACCTACTGGGTATGGCAGAACTAATCAACCGCAAGCGCTACCAATACAGTGCTGCGCAAGATGCCGTATGGTGCCTAACCGATAACCGCGACATACAGAACATAAGTAGCAGCGATACTACCATGATGTATGAACTGCGCCGCTTTGTGGCCAAGGCTAAGGGGCTACCTGCAAGCAGTATATACAGCACTACATCTAGCTATACCGAACCTATACAAACCTACCGCACACGCACTGTTTATAGCGGCGAGCTAAGCTATAGCATGAGCCGCCCCGCCAAAATACTGGTGGCATTGTTTGATGGTAATAACCGCATGAAGCGTGTGTATGTAAACAACGAAACACAACGCGAAGGGCAGTACAGCTACACTTATAACCTTAGCAGCGATGACCTTGGCGAGGGAAAATACTACATACGTATGTTCCGCGATGGAAAGATGGAGGATGAAATATTGGTGAAGGCGGAGTAGTATTACCTAGAAACTTACCCCTACATTTACTACTAACCGCTGGTAAATGCGGTCAACACTATAAGTATAGCCCTCGTTGCCTACATAGTACCAACGTGTTTGGCTGCTGGTGCGTTTGTAGCCCGCGCTAAGTGTAACCGATGCTCGGCTACGCGTGTATATGCGTATACCGCCACCTGCAGCAATATACAAGCCGCCATGGCCGCTATACTTAGTCCAGTCATCGCTTTTTTGTTTCCACATTAGCGCATAGCCCGCATCGCAATACACATAAGGCGTTACTTTCTTCTTTAAAAACTCGCTACTTAACCTTAGGTAGAAAGGGGAAAATGTTTGCCTGTAAGTAATGTACCGGTCTATACCTACACCTGCGCCTACATACAGGTAGGGCCATATTTGATAGCCGTTTACAGTACTTATGCTCATACCAAAATCATCGCCGGTGCTATTGCTGTAGTAATACTGCGTATAGCCACTTTGCCCGGGTCCGTATATAAATCCTACTTCAGTCATATTGCGGTAACCGCGGTTACGGCGGTAGTAGTCTTTTGCAAAGCGTTTTAACTTTGCTTTATTAGGATCTTCCTGTTTTATGCTATCTATTTCAGTAGTATTAAATACAAACACACTGCCACCGAGCAGCTCTACTTTTACTTTTTCGGCATTTTGTTCCTTAATGTTACCGCGTATCACACTGCCTGTTTTTAGATACAGCACGTCCTCGCGCTCCTTTTGCGCCATTGTTGTAACACTTAATAACAGGCTGAAAATGAGCAGGCTAGTAGTTTTCATCTTAATTATTTTTTGGGGCAGGCAACGCATATCAATTTGCAAACGTTGTAAAGGCACAAACAGTTGCCCCTTGTTTAACCAAAAACAAACCAATGATGAAAGCTAATACATTTAAACCTATACACTTATTGTTGATTTTGAGCGTATTGATGCTGGCAAGCTGCAAAAAAGATAAATGCGAGCAAAAGGTAACTTATACTACTTACGACGCTGTGTATATGAGCTATGCCGAGTTACGCACTGCTGTAAAAAGCGAAAGCCCGAGAAGCCTGAATAAGCCTGGCAAAATATACCTAAAAGGCAACTACATATTTGTAAACGAAGTAGACAAGGGCATACACATTATAGATAATACCAACCCTTCGGCACCGCAAAACATAGCCTTTATAAACATACCTGGCAATATGGATCTGGCAGCGGTGGGCGACAACCTATATGCTGATAGCTACGTTGACTTGGTAGTGTTGGATATAAGCAACCCCATGAACGTAAGCGTAAGCAAGCGCGTAGAAAATGCCTTGCCTTACCGTCAATACACCAACGGTTATTATGCCGATCCACAAAAGGGCATAGCTACGGACTGGACCCCACGGCAAGTAACAGAAGTGGTAAGCAACGACTGCGGCAGTGGTGGCGGCTATTGGGGCGGGCCGATAATGTTTGAAGGTGATATGTTCAATAATAATACTGCGGGAACTGGCGCCGTGGGCGTAAAGTCTAACCCGAACGTGCCAGGCATAGGTGGCTCTACTGCTAGGTTTACCATAGCAAGCAATGCGCTGTATATAGTTGATGATCGCGACCTGCATGTATATGATATAAGCAGCCCTACCAACCCTGTAAACACGGGCATTAAAAACATAGCTTGGAACATTGAAACCATATTCCCCTATGGCAACCACTTGTTTATAGGCGGTAATAATGGTGTGTACATATATGATAACAGCAACCCATTGAACCCTGTGTATGTATCGCAATACAACCACGTAACCGCTTGCGACCCCGTAGTGGTTGAAGACCAATACGCATACTTTACATTAAACAACCTAGTGCCGTGCCAGCAAGGTGTGAACGAGCTGCAAGTAGTAGACCTAAGCAATATTGCACAGCCTACACTAAAAACTACTATGCCTATGACCAGCCCGCGCGGTTTGGGTATAGATAACAAAACACTATTTGTATGCGATGGTAACGACGGACTAAAAGTATACAATGCTACCAATGTAATGCAGATAGGGAATAACCAAGTGGCACACTTCAACAACATACAAGCTACTGATGTAATACCTTTCAACAACCGCTTGCTAATGATAGGCGAAGACGGTTTATACCAATACGATTACTCTAACATTCAAAACATAACACAGTTAAGCAGAATACCCGTTGTAAAGTAGTTATTACAGGGTAAATAGATAATTGGTAGATTTATATGAAAGTTGCATTTAGCGTGATAGAAAACGAGATCATAAAGGGTTGTGTAGAAAACAACCGCCTTGCACAGAAACGCCTATACGAGCGTTTCTATGGCAAGATGATGGGCGTATGCATGCGCTATGCCTCGCACAAGGAGCAAGCCACCGAAATGGTGAACATGGGTTTCTTCAAGGTGTTTAAAACCATTGATGGCTTTGCACAAAAAGGCGGCAACCTAGAGGCATGGATATACCGCATAATGGTAAATACCGCCATAGATTACCTGCGCGCCGAAATGCGCCACAAGCATGATGATATAGAGAAGACGGTGTATGTAGAAGACACGGCCGATGTAATAGCCGACTTGGGCGTAGAGCACATAATGGCTATGATAAACCAACTAACCCCTGGCTATAGAACGGTATTTAACTTATATGTAATAGAGGGCTACGGCCACGCTGAAATAGGAGAGATGTTAGGCATATCAGAAGGTACTTCAAAATCGAACTTGGCTAAAGCACGCGCCAAGCTACAGGAAATGATTATTAACAGTAACAAGGTAAACCTTAGCGCATATGGAAAGTAATTCGGATAAGGCGATGCGCGATAAGCTACAGGGGGTAGAAATGCCTTTCGACCCCGCTGCTTGGGAGCAAATGGAAGCCATGCTAAACAAAGACGAGAAGAAGCGCGGCTTCTTTTGGTGGTGGTTTGGCGCAGGAATGGCAGCGCTGCTATTGTTAAGCGGTGCAGGGGCTTATGTGGCCATGCATAGCAGCACGCAGGGCGAGCAGCTTGCTGTAAATACTGTAAGGACAAAGATGAAAGGTGAAAACGCAGCGGGCGGTGGCGAATCAGTAGGAAGTACTCAAGAGAATATAGTAGGCAATACGGAAGAAGCCGCAAGTAATGCAAATGCTAACTACAGCGAATTAGGAGGCAATAAAGAAGGCGTCGGCGCCTCTTCAACCACTAACCTGCAACCCGCAACCCGCAACACCAATACTACTGGCAACCAACAACAGGCAACAGGCAACTCGAAAACAACAAACAGAACGAAAAGCGCGAAACCAGCAATTAGTAACAGTAGCACAACTGACAATCGTCAGCAGTCAACTAACAACGCTAGCACAACTAAAAAAGTGAAAAGCGCGAAGCCTTCTTCAATTCGCAACCAGCAACATGTAACTAGTAACAATAGCAATACGGGCAACGGGCAACCAACAACGGACAACCCAGTACTGCTAACCGACTTTAATGGCAAAGCAGTAGCTAATACAGGTATAACTAGCACACAGGCTGCACCTGCGAACGCAGAAACGGTAGTGGCAGATAAGTATTGGATGACATACATTAACCCTACACCAAGTAGTGATAATAGTATGCTACATAATGAAAGCAATACCGATTTGCCTAAAGCAAAAACTAAAATATTCCAATACTCGCTAGGCTTATTGGTACATGGGGGAAGTACTATTGTAGGTGCAGGGCCTTATGTGTCAGATACTGGCAACACTAGCCTAAACTTAGGCAACAGTTTCCGCCTAGGTTTTACACACGATTTTATGTTTGCCAAGCGCTTTGCCTTAAGTAATAGCATAGTGTATTCGCAAAGTACATTTTCGGTAAGCAATGTAAGGAGCGAATCGTTCAGCGTGCCGCCTATTAGCTTTACCACACAAATAAAAGAGTTGGCAATACCCATAGGGGTAAAAGTATACCCTGTATCTAAACCAAAAATCAGGTTTTACCTAAGTGCAGGTATTGTTAACCACATAAAGCTAAGCGAGTCGTTTACCTATACAGCATATGTAGTGCCACAGGATACAGGCAACATACCTACCGTTGCTGATGTAAAAAACACATACCCTACTACTACCAATTTTGATGGAACAGGTAATGGTGTAATAGAAACTACTGACGCGAGCTTTACTGCTGGCACTACAACTACCACTAAGGTATTGGTTAACACCAATGAGTTTTCAATAAACAACGCTAAGCGCTACTATGCTTCTTTCTATGCTGGTGCCGGTGTAGAGGGTATTATTAAAAACAAATGGATACTGTTTGCCGAGCCTACATTTAGCATGGATTTGCAAAAGATAGGTATTCAGGAAAGGCGCAAATACAACGTTGGTGCCAACCTAGGATTTAGATATCAATTTTAGCAATAAGATTTTGGTTAGCACATAAAAAGAAAGCCCCCAAGCTAAATGCAAGGGGGCTTTTATATTTATAGTTTGAAACTAAGCTTAGTTAGTGTTGCTTTCTTTAGCTACAAAGAAAAAAGTAAGGCCTACAGTAAGTAGCAATATACCTGCCATAAGCGGCACTAGGTAACCTGTTTGAAACATGCTTTGGTGCAACTTAGGGTCGTTATACTCAAGCGCCCATGAAGTGTTTTGGAACACGAAAGTGAAGTAAAGGGTCATTAAACCACCTACTATTGTACAGATACCTGCAATTACTTTTGACATTTCTAATTGATTTTGCACTGCGAAAGTAAGCCAAAATACGAAATTGCAAAATGGTTTTTTATTGCCTTTCATACTAAGCAACAATCTTTTATATTTAGCAGCAAAACACACATTATGCAATGGAGAGGCAGGCGCGAAAGCGGTAACGTAGAAGACAAGCGAGGTATGGGCGGCAAGGGAATAGCTGTAGGCGGTGTTGGCACCATAGTAGTAATAATAATAGCCCTAATAATGGGTAAAAACCCAGCCGACCTAATGCAAGCGGTAAACCAAGGACAACCTGCACCTACCGAGCAGCATGTACCAAGTGCAGCCGAAGAAGAGGCAGCGAGCTTTGTAAAAGTAGTGCTGGCCGATAACGAGGATGTATGGCACAAAATATTCGAGGAGAATGGCGCTACCTATCAGGAACCTAAATTGGTGCTGTTCACTGGCTCGGTAGAAAGTGGCTGCGGTGGCGCCTCGGCAGCTATGGGCCCGTTCTACTGTCCGGCAGACCAGAAGGCTTATATCGATTTGAGTTTCTACGATGAACTAAAGAACCGCTTTAACGCGGGCGGCGACTTTGCCATGGCCTATGTAATAGCGCACGAAATAGGCCACCACGTACAGAACCTAATGGGCACCAGCGATAAAGTACACGCCATGCGCGAAAAACTGAGTGAGAAGGAGTACAACAAACTATCGGTAGCGCTTGAGCTGCAAGCCGACTTTTATGCAGGGGTGTGGGCGCATCATACGCAGCAAATGAAGGGTGTGCTTGAAAGTGGTGATATAGAGGAAGCCCTGAATGCTGCCAATGCCATAGGCGATGATAAGTTACAAAAACAGGCACAAGGCTACGTAGTGCCCGATGCCTTTACACACGGCACCTCGGAACAGCGTATGTACTGGTTTAAAAAGGGATATGAAACGGGCGATATAAAGCAGGGCAATACCTTCAAAGATTTGGAGGTGCAGTAGGTATAATTTTAAGCCCGCCACCGTTGTTTTGAAGGGTGCCAGGGGGTATCAAATGAAAAAAGTGTAACCCCGGTACTCTTATATGTTGTTGATTATCATTAAATTGTGAAAACAAGTTGATACCCCCCCCATTTATGTTGTACTTCGCAGTAGTTGCGCTACAGCTTGCCGCAGCGTCCTCTACGAGAGACACTGCGGGAGATTAATAGTTGATACCACCCTTTCCATGATGGTGTACTTAGGAAAGTGGCTGTGCTACAGCTTGCCGCAGCGTCCTCTACGAGAGACACAGCGAGAGATAGAAATGAAGTATATTACCTTATCTTTATTAAATTAATTATTATTCACTAATGTGGGAAGAACTTATTGTATATAGACAATTGGACAAAAAGGATATTAATCCAACATTTAAGAAATTCGGTAAATTACTAAATACCTTAGTTGAGGACTATTCCATAGAGCAGACATATTCAGTACTTAAACTGTATCGATACGTTAATGAACTTGAACAGGCCATATTCATTGAAAAACGTGCTGGTACTTATGACCTTACTGTTAGAACCACAATTAAGCCGTTGAATTTTTACAGGCACCATAAATTTACAATGGTCAACATTGTTCCTTTGGGAAACATCATGAATAATTATCGCAGAAGCTTTTACCCACTTACTCAAGAGTGGAGCGACTTGGCTGACTTTTTGGCAAGGAAAATAAAAGGCGAAATAGAACACTATTTTGAGCAGTATAATTCATATGATAAAATCATTAAACGACGAAAAGATATAGAACCGAAAGATTTTGCGTATGAAAGCAAATATGACTTACTAATATATGCGGCAGCCAAAACAAAGGAAAAATCACTTTTGATCAATTATATTGATAAGTGGTTAAACGAGCCAATTCGACGAGTAAACCAGGTCGAATATTTGAACCCATCTAGTAACCCTGCTGATACGGCAATCATTCTCAAACGAATAAAGGCATTAGCCCAAGTGGGAAATTTCACAGCTATCGAAACCGAATTGGCAAATATAAATCTGTAACGGATAAGCAGTTCATAGAAATCGCAAGCTATGCTAAACAGGAAACACAACGCATAGCAGCGCCGCGCTTGATAATTTGTATTAATCTGTAAATCTGTGGCAACAAAAAAAGGCGTTTTGCTTACTGCGTACTTTTAATATTTTTGGTGCGCCTATGGCGGGTGCCATGGGCTAACCATTAAAAGCCATCAAAATATTATGAATTTTCCTGCAGACTTAAAGTACAGCAAAGAACACGAATGGGTACGCGTAGAAGGTAACACTGCTACCATAGGCATTACCGATTTTGCACAAAAAGAACTAGGCGATATAGTTTACGTAGAGATAGAAACCGTAGGCGAAAGCTTTGATAAAGATGCTGTGTTCGGAACTGTAGAGGCAGTGAAAACAGTATCTGATTTGTTCCTACCTGTATCTGGTACCATATCTTCTAAAAACGAAGCATTGAACGATGCGCCAGAAAGCGTAAACACCGACCCATACAACAGCGGTTGGATGATAAAGCTGGAACTAAGCAACCCAGGCGAACTAGATGGCCTAATGGATGCCGAAGCTTACAAAAAACACATCGGCCAATAAGCTTTGCCAAGCCGTAATAACATATTGAAGTATAACAGCCCGTACACGCTATGGGCTGTTATTATTTTATGCCTATGCCTTATGCCTGGTAAGGACCTACC
>JAFDYM010000462.1 GCA_018267435.1 Bacteroidota bacterium
AGGTCTCGGCTAGGACAAGTTTATCAGGTCCACTGTTTAAAAATACTACAATATGCGAGGGTGCATCTTCCAGCGCTAGCGCAACAGCTAGTGGCGGTACAGGTACTACAAGCTACTCGTGGGAGTATTTTAATGGTAGTACATGGAACGCGGTGGCAAACAATACACCAGCAGGTGCTACCTATACAGGTACAGGTACTGCTACATTGGGTATAAGCGGTATAACTGCTGTAGCGGCACATCAGTATCGTGTTGTAGTAAGTTCATCGGGCGCGGGTTGTAACCCAACTACAAGTACTGCTTCTACTGTTACTGTAGTAGCCGACCCATCATTAAGCAGCCCTACTATTACCAATAGTATCATATGCTCTGGCGGCTCTACCTTAGTTTCTTCTACTGCTAGTGGCGGAACAGGTACATTTACATATCAATGGCAATATGACAATGCGGGCTCATGGGGCCCAGTTGCCAACGGCTTGCCTACAGGCGCCGTATATGTAAACGCGGGTACTCCTTCAATGACTATAAGCGGCATAAGCGCAATAGGTATACATAATTACCGCTTGGTACTTAATGCTTCAGGATCTGATTGCAATACAGCTACAAGTTCATCTGTTTCTTTGGCAGTACTTGGCGATCCTCTGGTTTCTTTACCTACTTTTACTAATTCTTCTATATGTGTTGGTGGAACAAGCAGCGTAACTGCTACGGCTATAAATGGCACTGGTACTATAGGTTACCAATGGCAATATTTTAATGGTAGCACGTGGAATAACGTAGTGAATGGAGCTCCTGCAGGTGCAACTTATACCAATGCAACATCTTCTACTATGACCATTGCAGGTATATCTGTTGCTGGTAGCCATCAGTATCAGGTAATTGTTACTGCATCGGGTTCTGGTTGCGACCCTGCAACAAGCAGTACTGCTACGCTTACGGTTAATCCAGACCCAGCTATATCTATATCTGGTGCTCAAACTTTCTGTGTTTCAGGTACGGCTACCCTTTCTTCTACAGTTTCGGGTGGTACAGGTACCAATACTATTCAGTGGGAAAGTAGTTCAGACAACATTACATTTAACCCTATAAGCGGCGCAAACGGTAGTACATATACTGCAACAGGCGTATCTGCCACTACATACTTTAGGGCTACTTATAGTTCAACTGGTAATGGTTGCGGTACTGCAACTTCTAACGTAGTTACCGTTACTATACAGCCAGCTATAGCTAATAATACCATCGACCCTTATCAGAAATTCTGTTTGAACGGCGACCCTATCATAATTAACGGTGGTGCCGTAACTGGTGGAAACGGAAGCTACACTTATGCTTGGGAACAGAGCACAAACGGTGGCGTAACTTGGACTGCAGCTAGTGGCACCAATAACCAAGCTACTTACGACCCTCCTTTTACTAGCTCTACAATACGCTATAGGAGAGTAGTAACATCGGGCGTATGTTCTTCTACAAGTAACGATGCACTTATACTTGTTCTACCATTGCCACAAGTAACTAACGTTACTGCCAACAACGTACTATGTTTTGGTACTAGCACTGGTTCTATCAGTGTTACAGGTTCTACTGCTAACGGTAGTGTGTACTATTCAATAAATGGTGGTGGTACATATCAAGTGTCAGGCAATTTCCCTGGTTTGGCAGTAGGTAGCTACAATGTATTTGTACGCGATGACAGTAGCTGTGTTAATAGCTACGTAGGCAACGCGGTTACTCTTTCTCAACCTAGCGATGTAACACATACTGCTGTAGCGGCCGATGCTAGCTGCGCGGGTGTATTCGATGGTCAAATAGCTGTAACTGCTACTGGTGGTGTTACTCCTTATAGCTATTCATTGAATGGCGGTCCTACTCAAAGTGGCAATACCTTCCTAGGTTTGTCATCGGGTACATATTTAGTATCGGTTTTCGATGCTAATGGATGTTTGGATACTTCTTCAATTACTATAAACAACTCATATGCCGTAACTGGCAGTATACTTGCTCAAACTAACGTATCATGCTTCGGCGGTGCAGACGGAGCTGTAACGGTGCAGCTATCAGGTGGTATATCGCCTTATGTTTATTCATTGAACGGTGGAGCTTTTGTAAGCTCGCAAACCTTTACAGGCCTACCAGCCAACTTGTATGTTGTTACTTTGCGCGATAGCAAGGGTTGTACGGATTTCTTAAGTGTAAATATTACGCAGCCTGCACAGCTAGCTGTAACACTAGATGTAGTTAACAACGTATTGTGTAATGGCGATACAACTGGTGAAATTTTCATTTCGGTAAATGGTGGCACTCCAGGCTATACTTATAACTGGAGCAATGGCCGTACAACTCAAGATAACCTAAACGTGGGTGTAGGTACATACCTACTTACTGTAACCGATAGCAAAGGCTGTACAACTTTTGCTAGTGCAAGTGTAAGCCAACCTTTGCCGCTTACAATATCAGTGGCACAAGTTCAAAACTTACGTTGCTTTAACGATAACTCAGGTAGGATTGATATAAGCGTAAATGGTGGTGTTCCTCCATATGCTTATGTATGGAGCAATGGTGCTAGTACTGAAGATATAATTAACCAGCCTGCTGGTACATACAGCGTATCGGTATACGACGGTAACGGCTGTATGAAAACTACTACTGTAACTATAACCCAACCTGCACAACTTACTACTACCATAAGCGGTAATACCGTAGCATGTAATGGTGGTAGCACAGGTATAGTTGATTTAACTGTCTTTGGCGGATCGCCTTCATACACTTACTTGTGGAGCAATGGTTATACCTCGCAAGATTTAACTGGCGTACCTGCCGGTATATACAATGTAATAGTTACCGATGCAAACGGTTGTACAACGGCTAATTCTTATAATGTTGCTCAGCCAGGTAGCTTAACCCTTAGCACTTCTATTACCAATGTAAATTGTTTCGGCGATTCAACAGGTAGTATAGCCCTTTCGGTAAGCGGCGGTATTACACCATATACCTATGCATGGACCAACGGCGCTACCACCCAATCGTTAACTAACATACCTGCTAGCAACTATACAGTATCGGTAACCGATGGCAACAACTGTACCGTAACTGCAGGTGCTACTGTAACGCAGCCAAACCAAGGCCTAGCTACATTCTTGGCTGAAACAAATGTTACATGTAATGGATCGAATAATGGTTCGGCCAACCTATCGGTAAGTGGTGGTACTCAGCCTTACAACTTTGCTTGGAGCAACGGTGCTAACACCGAGGACCTAAATAACGTGGGGCCAAATACTTACTACGTAACAGTAACCGACTTTAAAGGTTGTACCATTAGAGATACTGCCGTTATTACTCAGCCAGCACCACTTACTGGTACCGTGGTTGGTACTAACGTAACTTGTTTTGGTGGTACAAACGGCGCTGCTAACCTTACGGTAGCAGGTGGTACTGCACCTTATACATTTGTGTGGAGTCCTTTTGCAAATACTGAAGATTTAACCAACATAGGCGCCGGTAGTTATAATGTTATAATAACTGATACCAAGGGCTGCCAAACTGTAGCTGGTGTGGTAATAACACAGCCTGCACAAATAGTACTGACTGCTGCAGTAACTAATGTAAACTGTAATGGTGCTGCCAATGGTGCAATAAACCTAACAGTGAATGGTGGTGTAACACCTTATACTTATAGCTGGAACAGTGGTGCATTCACCACTGAGGACCTTACTGGTTTGGCACCTGGTACATATGCTATAGTGGTAACTGATGCTAACCTATGTACTGCAAGTGCTACTTACACTATAACGCAACCTGCGGTACTTAATGTAACTGGTATACCCACAAACGTAACTTGTAATGGCGCAGCCAATGGTGCTGTAAATGTTACTGTTACTGGTGGCGTAACTCCATATACATTTAACTGGAGCAATGGTGCTACTACCGAAGATATTTCTGCCCTCAGCGGTGGTTTGTATGATTTAACTGTTACAGATGCAAACGGCTGTAGCTTTACTTCAAACTTTGTAATAACTGAACCTGCTGTACTTACTACTTCTATAATAGGTACAAATGTAACTTGCCGCGGTGCTGCAAACGGCGCCGCCGACTTAAGTGTAAGTGGTGGAGCTACACCTTATACTTATTTGTGGAACAACTTCCAAAATACGCAAGACCTTAACAACATTAGCGGAGGTAAC
>JAFDYM010000463.1 GCA_018267435.1 Bacteroidota bacterium
AAAACCAGAGATAGTACACAGCAGCCTGCGCGGTATTAAGAACATAGACCCGAACGAAACTACAGGCACACACCTAAAGCCGCACGAGGTGTTGGCTATGCTAGAAGATGAAGATGTAGTGTTCCTTGATGTGCGCAGCAACTACGAAAGCGGCGTAGGCAAATTCAAGAACGCCATAGCTATGGATATCGACAACTTCCGCGATTTTCCTGAGAAGTTGAAAGAGATAGAAAACCTGAAAGACAAGAAGGTAGTAACCTATTGTACGGGCGGTATAAAGTGCGAAAAAGCAAGTGGCTTTTTGCGCGAGAACGGCTTCAACAATGTGTACCAAGTAGAAGGTGGTATAGTGAAGTATGCGAAGGAGACAGGCGGTAAAGATTTCGAGGGCAAGCTATATGTGTTCGATAACCGTGTAACGGTAGATGTGAACAGCGTAAACCCAAGCATAATATCTAAGTGCAAGGTGTGTGGTACTACCAGTGCCCGCATGGTAAACTGTGCCAACCCTGACTGCAACGAGCACTTTGTGCTATGCGAAAGCTGCGGCTGGAAAATGGAAGGTGCTTGTAGCGATGCCTGTATGACCGCCCCTAACAAGCGCGTGTACGACGGCACTGGCTACTACCAGCGCGATACGGTGAATGCATAGCTAATAAATATTCGGCGAGGGTGCCGACTATGATATGAGTATAAATGGTTGGTGAGGACGCCAACCATAAGTAACATAAAGCAGAAGGGCTACACTAACCAGTGCAGCCCTTGTTCGTTTATATCTAAATGCGATTACTTGTTTTTCAACAAGTCGCGTATTTCAGTTAGCAATTGTACATCGGCTGGTGGTGCAGCTGGTGCGGCAGGTGCAGCTTCTTCTTTCTTCTTCATGCTGTTCATGCCTTTTATAATTAGGAAAAGCACAAACGCTACAATAACGAAGTTGATAGTAGCAGATAGGAAATTGCCATACTTCACCGTTCCGAAAATTGTCAATTCTTCCAGCTTAGTTAGGTGGGCTGCTTCCAAAGCCGGCTTAAGTAGAAGAGGCGTAATTACATCATCAATTAGCGAGCTTACTATTTTACCAAAGGCTCCGCCTATGATTACACCTATTGCTAGGTCAACTACGTTGCCCTTCATGGCGAACTCCTTAAATTCTTTCATCATTCCCATATCTATATGTTTTAGGGGGTTAACAATAAATGTTGAGCTAAAGGTAAAAATTGGATGTTAAAAAACACCTTGTTAGATGCAGTAAGTTTTTAACATTATAATGGATGAAATTGTCCTAAAGTGTAAGTTCTAGACACTAAATCTGCTCGAAAGAATTGCTTGAAAGCCAGCCTGTTTTACCATCGGCTAGGCGCACCTTGTAGTAGCTGCCCACCTTATCAAGCAAGGTAAGCTTTACGCCAGCGTGCAGCATAAATGCATTGCCGCTATTGGCATCGGGTGCGTTTTTTACATAAATACTTTCTGCCGTAAGTATTGCCTCGCCGCTATTGGCCTCGGCACTACCGCGCGTATATGCCAGGCTAGCGAATGCCAATGCTAGCACCACTAAGCTAGATGCTATGCCTGCACCTGTTTTCTTCCACGCAGTAAATAGGTAAACAGCCCCGCCTATTAGCGCCAACCATGCCATAGCAACGGCCCATAACAGCCAGCCCTTAGCGCTATGGCTATGTGTAAAACCCTGCCAAGCCTTTATTATACCTAGTTGCGGCACTGGCACTATTTTATCGGCTATATGTGCGTTGGCTATATTTAGGTTGTGGCTTATGTCTTCATCAGTGGGGCTAATGCGCAGGGCGCGTTCGTAGTTTAATATGGCTTTGGCCATATCGTTCTGCCTATAGTAGCAGTTGCCTAGGTTATAGTATAGGTCCGCCTCTTTGTATCCATCGGCTATTAGCTTTTCATACGCAGCTTGTGCACCTTGGTAGTTGTTGGCTTTGTACAGCGCATTGGCATTAGTGTATAAAGCATCGGCACTTTGGCTATAAGCCACTATGCTTATGCATAGTATAAGCATACATAGCAGGCCATGCCCCAATTTCGATATGGCAACACTACCTAATCTCATCTTCCAAATCGGCTATTAGGTTAAGTGCAGCATCGTAGTGCTGCTTCATTTCGGTGCTATTGCCCAGCGGTGCATACAGGGCCATCTCGCAGGTGCTTAACAGGGCTTTCATTTTGCCTATGGTAGAACTGCCTACGCTTTTAGCAAGCAGCCTTTCTTCTACTGCATCTTTCGATAGGCCCGACATATCTATATTCAGCTTATCGCCTAGGTAGCCCCATATACTGCGGCTCACTTCGTTGTAGAACGCCGTTTTATCGCCCTTAGCTAAATATTGCTCGGCAGCAGCAAGGCGCTTCTTGGCTAGTTTAATGGCATTGCGGCGTTTGGTGCCCACTACATCTGCAGCCAACTTTTGTCGGCGGCGCTTTATGGCCACCAGCCCTATAAATATAAGTAGCGGCGATGCCAAAGCTGCTGCATAACCCACCGTGCCAAGCAATACATTGCCTTGCTTACTTAGTGCAGTACTTGCTGTTTTTATATAGCGTATGTCTTGGTTAAGAATGGCCACCTCGGCAGGTGCTGCATTGCCGCTGTTGCCTTTGCTAGCCGAAGGCATACCGGTTACTTTTACTATATGCTCAGTAGGCTGTACGGTATAATATTTACCCTCGGCAGGTTCGAAATACGAGAATGCCTGTGGCGCTATAGTGTATTCGCCAGGTTGGCGCGGTATCAATAAATAGTCGTACTGCTTGCTGCCGGCATAGCCATTGGCGTTGGCCTGCACTTTGTCTATCACCTTAGGGTCATAAGCCTCAAATGCATCGGGGAAGGTAAGCGGCTCTTGTTCAATAAACTTCAAATTGCCCGCACCTTTTATGGTAGCGCTATAGGTAATTGGTTCATCAGTTTTAGCAACTGCTGCCGATAGGTTAGTGGTATAAGTGTATTTACCTACAAGGCCGCTAAAGTTATCGGGTTTGCCTTGCAGCGGTAGCTCTTTTACCAGTACACTTGCTGCGGGTATATTGAACTGGATAGGTATTTGCTGAATAGTTTGCCTAGCTATACGTGCACCCGCAAAATTTTGCACCACTTGCACAGGTGCCAGTACTACCGCTTTCAGTTTTGCGCCCGATACACTTAAGCTGCCCGCATGTTGGGGGTACAGGTTATATTGTATTATATCTACCGTATTATACATTACGCCATCTACCTTTTCGGGCACTGGTTGGCGGTTAAGTGGCAGTTGCACTTCTTGGCTCCAAAAGCCATCGAAGCTTAGGTTTTTAAGCAGCTGCACATCGGCCACCTCTTGCCTAAAGTATATAC
>JAFDYM010000464.1 GCA_018267435.1 Bacteroidota bacterium
CTTCTTCCTCAAAGCCCATATTTAGCATCTCATCGGCCTCGTCAAGTACTACGTGTGTAACGTTGTCAAGCTTCAAAGTACCTTTCTCAATATGGTCGCGTACGCGGCCCGGTGTACCTACCACTATCTGTGTACCGTTGCGTAGTGCGCGCTCCTGTATGTTATAGCTTTGGCCACCATATATAGGTGTTACCGAAAACTTTTTCTCGCCCCTAAAAGATGCGATTTCTTCAGCTACCTGTATAGCCAATTCGCGTGTTGGGCATAGTACCAATGCCTGTGTTTTGCGGCTTTGGTCATCTAGCAAGTCAATAAGCGGCAAGCCGAAAGCACCTGTTTTGCCGGTACCTGTTTGTGCCTGTCCTACTACGTCTTTAGCGCCAGTAAGCAATAGGGGAATTGTCTTTTCTTGGATAGTAGACGGCGTTTCCCAGCCCTTCTTCTGCAACGCAGCAAGAACGTTTTCGCTCAATCCGAGCGAACGAAATTTTTCCATTATGTTGATTCGTTTATGGCAGGTCCTTTGAGGCTAATCTGAATCTTTGCGTGTGCAACAATCATCGTTGTTGCTATGGCCACTCTTCCAGTTTGTTGAGAGTGATTTACAGGCTTTGATAGCCCGGCTTGACCTGCCGGTTTTATTAATGCGCCGCAAAGATATGCTAATTTGTGGAAAAACAATAGAATAATGTGCTAAATTTCATGAGGGTTGTCATTATTAGTTGTTTTAGCAATTTCTGTCGCCCCTTTTCCGTTTCTTTAGATTAACCCCCTTAAAAAACAAGCGCATGAAGAAATGGTTACTTTTTGCCTTACCTGCCCTGCTGTTTACAGCCTGCAATAATAAAAGCAGCGATAAACCCGATGCAGAACGCGTTATTACCGATACCGTTGCACAAGCCTTGCCGGGGGTATTTACCTCTAACTCGGGTATAGCACAAATGAACGTAAGCGCTGCCGTAAAGGAGGATGAAACACCACGCGTACAGGGTGCCGATATAAACACACTGCTTAGTAGGCTTAAAAGCCCAGCGCAGCGTTTTATAATAGATGCCGGCAAAGATGCCGAGATAACAGGCGAGCAAGGTACCGTAATAGGTTTTACTGCCAATAGCTTTGTAGATAAGAAAGGCAAAACCGTAGCCGAGTTGATAGATGTAGAGCTAAAGGAAGTGTACAGCGTACCGCAGATGGTAAAAGAGAATGTTTCTAACAACACCCAAAAGCTGTTAGATAGCAAGGGCAGTATATGCATCACCGCCTTTTACCAAGGCGAGGAGCTAAGCCTAAAGAAGGGCGAAACCATCAGTGTAGATTTCCCATTTGCACTAGGTGCTAAGGATAATTACCAGTTCTATTATGGTTCGAAAGAGGGCGATAGCCAAACCCTAGCCGAGGCCGATAAAACGGGCAGCGGCGGCAAAGGGAAAGGCATAGTGCTACCTAAGTTCGAGCACAAGAACATGGACCTGAAAACTTACATGCGCCAGTATGTAAGCTACCCAGAGGATGCACGTAGAAACGAGCTTTCATCGAAGGTAGAGGCTACTTTTAAAATAGATAAGAAGGGCCGCATAAGCGATATACAGGTAAACAGCACCTACAAAACTTTTAAGGATGAGGTAAGCCAGGTGCTAGCCACTATGCCCGCTTGGCAGCCTGCGCAGTTCAATGGCAAAAACATAGTAAGCGGTATGAAGTTGACTATCGACTTTAACCTGCGCCGCAAGGAACAGGTATCGGTAGAAACAAACGATAATGAAGTACTGTTCTACAATACAGTTGGCAAAAACAAACAGCGCGTGTTCAACCTGCGCAATGCGCACCTGCAGCAAGTGTACAGCCGCACCTTTGCCAAGCTTGGCTGGATAAACTGCGACCGCAGCGTGTATGAGAATCTAGCCAAGGCCGACATAATAGTACGCAGCGATGCCAACACCGATGTAAAGGTGGTATTGATAAACAACAACACCGTGGTAAGCGGCAAAAACTTTGTAGGCTACACACGCTTTAAAAACCTACCGCTTAACAGCGAGGTAATGGTGCTAACCATGCGGAATGTAAACGGCGAAATAAGCTACGCCCTACAGCCCCTACGCCTGCAAAAGCAGAACATAATAACCCCTACTTGGAAGAAGGGCAGCGTTGAGGAACTGAATAGAGTATTTGAAAGGTTGAAGAGTTAAGAAAAACTCAAACCTAACAACATAAAAAACGGCTACACTTTTTGGGTGTAGCCGTTTTCTTTTATCTGCTATTGTTTTTATTCGTTACAGAACCTGTTGTTTACAAAATCATATATCGCGTCGATAGATGATTGCACATTTGCGGGCGCGTTTTGCTGATTAGTTGCACTAACTTTACCTATTGTAGCCAACCATGCATTTACCACATTTATATGCTGCCTAATAGGTGCATTTGCTGGTACAGTACCGCTTAATTCAATCAATGCTATATATGAAAACGCATACGTGCTTGAGCTAAACTGGTTGTTGTATATATCGGTACCTTCGGCCTGGCTATAGGTGTAGCCACCTACAGTAACTGAAGATACTGGCCATGCTGATGCATCGCGACCGAAGAAGGTTGAAACATCTTCTACGCAGCCTTCATCTACTACACATTCTTGCTTGCAGGCATTAAACTTCATGGCCCAGTTACCCTTTTGTACAAAGCGCTGGCCTTGGCCCCAAGCTGTTTCGGTTCCGCCAGATGAGCTGCGTACCACTGCGTGAGAAGCTACACAAAAGCAGTTCTCAAGGTTAGCCAATGGAATAGTAAAAGTGTATGAGGTTAATGAGGCTGGATTAGCCGAATAAGGAAACTGCCCAGGTATAGGATTGCCTTGCTTGGTTACCGGCACTTGGTTGCAAGCGCCCGCAAATAGGTGCAGTTCGGTAAGTTTCCACCCGCCTGTGGTGTTATAGGTTACATACAGATTGGTTTCATCGTTTGTAACCGTTACTGTACCTACGTTTATGTGTTGGCCGGCAATCAAAGCAACTGTTGTAGCTTCGCCACAAGTAGTAGTACTACTGCGGTGAGAATTATTGCTTTGGTTGCTTGGTGTTATTTCGCTGTCTTTTTGGCAAGCCGACAATACAATCATTGCAGCCACTACCATCAGGGCGAAATGGTTAAAGGTTTTTTTCATACTAGTTTTCGTTTTGTTAGTAATAATGCTTTATAGTTTAGGTGAATAAAAAACATGCGCTACCCCCTTACCATACTGTGGAGGTATAGTTCGGTATCTATATCAATAAAAGGGGTTAAGTGCTACACGTGCCCTGTGTAGTTTCAGTATGATATGTGGTATAAATATAGTGCATATGGCGCGTTTGTCAATAGCAATCGGCTTCATTAACAAATAGGTTCATTCATTTACCTTTGTGGTATGTACATACCTAAACAATACCAAGAGCATGACCTTGCCGAAGCAGAGGCGTTGGTGCGCGAGTATAGCTTTGCCACGCTTACTACTGTAGTAGATGGTCTACCTTGGGCTACTCATATACCCTTAGAGCTGGAGAAGGACGAGCAGGGCAACTGGCTGCTGCATGGCCACATAGCGCGCCCTAATCCGCAGTGGAGAACCTTGCAGGATAACCCCAATGTGCTGGCCATATTTATGGGTGCGCACACCTACATATCGCCTAGCTGGTATAACCACCGCAACGTACCTACCTGGAACTATAAAGCAGTACACGTATATGGCAAAGCCAGCATAGTAGAAGGTGAGGCATTGGTAACTATGCTTCGCAAACTAATGGCGCGCTACGAAAATGCTATCGCCAAAAACCCGCATAGCTACGATGATATACCTGCCGATATGCTAAAGCACGACCTGCGCGGCTTGGTAGGGCTTGAAATAAAAGTAGAGCGCATAGAGGCTGCGAGCAAGCTTAGCCAAAACCGCGATACCGAAAGCTATAACAGCGTAGTAGAACATCTAAAAGAAATGGATAACCCAGACGCAAAGCGCATAGCTGAGGAGATGGAGAAGAGGAGAAAGTAACTACTTCAGCTTCTCATTATTCGCATGTCTATCTGCATCGCGCAGAGTCTTTTTATCTAGGTTTCTTTGCAGGGCTTCGGTTAAGTCAACACCTGTTTGGTTGGCCAAACATATCACTACAAAAAGCACATCGGCTAATTCATCGCTCAGCTCTTTATTCTTATCGCTTTCTTTAAACGATTGCTCGCCGTATTTGCGGCTAATGATGCGCGCTACTTCGCCTACTTCCTCGGTCAATATAGCCATGTTGGTTAGCTCGTTAAAGTATCTTACTCCGGTAGTATTTATCCAACCATCTACGGTTTGCTGTGCTTCTTTAATTGTCATGTGCGGTGATTTTTCTGCCACGAAGGAACTAAGACACGAAGTAAAAAACTTAACCACAGATAACACAGATTATTCATCACAAATTCCTTTGCGTCTTAGTGTCTTTGTGGCTACTATCCATTACTTGTTATTGTTCGTACCCACCTTTATCCAAACATTGGTGGCGCGGTTTAGCTTATATTCCATAATACAGAAAACAGAGCCCTTAGGTATTTGGTAACGGGGTATGAGATATGGCTTTATAACGGCGCTATCTACCTTAGCCATGCGATGTACGGTAGGCTGATGACAACGCGTTAATTCTGAATCTACGTAACGCTTGTATGCACTGCTACTATCCTGCGCCTTAGCACAAAATGCAGCTGCAATCAACAGTATGGTTACTATGGTTTTCATTGGCCTAGCTTACGGTAGTTCCTTACCAATAAAGATAAGTCATTTGCCGCAGAGTAGTGCCTAGCGTAGTTCAGCTCAATAGCGGATAAATCTTCCTCGGTAAATGCTATACCCGTAGTAGCTATGCTAGGGTGCAACACACTTGGCTTAGCATGAGGGAATTGCTTTAAGTTCTTCACATTTGTAAAGCCCACCCAGGTCTTTTTGCCTATTAAAACAGCAAAAATATTGGCAACATGCTTGCCCACATTTTTAACCAATATTAGGCTTAGGGGTAGCAGTATTATCAGTACTAGGCTAGCTATCACATCTTGTAGGCGCTTGGTACGTAGGTTCTCCGATTTAAACAGGGCATAGCTCTTTTCTGCCACGTATAGGTCGCCTGCAGTGTTCTTGCTATTGCTGCCTATTAGGGCATCCATGCCTTTGTTCAGTATCTTATAATCTACGCGCTTACCTGTGTTTATTATCTGCTGTATTACCTCCTTATAGCTTAGGCCATCGGCGCAGAAAATTATCTCATTGATACCATATATCGCCGCTTGTTTTTTGGTATCGGCAAGGCTAGGGTTTTCAATTATATCGCTGTTGTTGCCAAGGGCGCGTAGTATAGTTTCGGCGCGTTTCATTTCGGTAGCATTACCCACTACCATGCTATGTGTTTCTTCATGGCTTTCTACTGCTAATGACTGATTGCGTATCAAGTGATAAAGCGTGCGCGTCAATAGCATTTCGAGGGCCGTCCACACCGCGCCTAACAGTATAATGGCTCGCGAAAAACGCCACTCGTTTGGCAAGAATGCATACACCACGGCTATGGCCACCGTGCCTAGCATAATGCCGCGTAGTATATTGGCTATGCGGAAAGGCTTATCGTAGCCGCCACTAAAGTAGGTAGTGGTAATCCAAATGAGGATGTACATGGGCACTACACCGAGCAGGAACATCGCAGGGTAATAGTCCTCCGTGTACTTTATCATGCCCGACCAATAGTTTGTTATCAGCGCTATGCCGCCGAAGCTAAGCAGCGCATCTACCACAAATAGATAGGATGATGCAAACACGCCAGCGACAAGTGTCAACAAACCACGGAACACAATAGCGAAGTTGATAAGCAAAGAATATAGACCAGATTGGTTGCCGCTGAAGTGTTTCTTGGCGAATATAATCATGGCATTGTAGAACACTTTCACATAGTTCAAGCTGCCCTTCTTCGTGCTTTCACCTTTATAGTGAATGATGCTTGTATCGGCAAAGTAGTAGTTTTTGTAGCCGCCTTTTATTACACGGTAACTTAGATCCACATCCTCGCCGTACATAAAAAAGGTTTCGTCTAGCAGACCTATTTCATCCAGTGCTTTCTTGCGCATAAACATATACGCGCCCGATAGTATGTCCACCTCATTGGTTTCCTTTTCTGGTAGAAAACCCAAGTGGTATTTGCCGAACGTTTTCGACTTAGGGAAGAAGGCCGCCAAGCCAAATGTTTTATAGAATGCCACCGAGGGCGTAGGCAAGCCGCGTTTGCTCTCAGGCAGAAAGTTGCCCTTGCCATCTACCATGTGTACGCCTAATGCGCCCGCATCGGGGTGCTTATCCATAAAGGCAATACACTTTTCAAAGGTATCTTCGGCCACTACAGTATCGGGGTTAAGCAGCAGCACGTACTCGCCCGTGGCTATGCGCATAGCTTGGTTGTTGGCCTTGCTAAAGCCGCCGTTATCGGTATTGGCTATCAGCGTTACCCAGCCAAACTTTTCGCGCAGCACCTCAACCGAGCCATCGCTCGAAGCATTGTCAACCACAAATACTTCGGCAGGTATGTTTTTGATAGCACGGCCTACTGATATAAGGCATTGCTCCAAAAAATACTTGACGTTGTAATTGACTATGACAATAGATAGCTTCATTCCGTGGGCGAAAGATAGAATGAATTAGCAGAAGGATGCAAGCGAAAATATTGTGTGCTACACCGCAGGTTGCTCCGTTACTTCGTTTACTGGCTCGGCCACTGGTTCTTCCTTAAAAAATGTGTTCTGGAAAATTAGGATAAAGAACACGCCTAAGGTAATGGCAGCATCGGCTACGTTGAATATAAAAGGGAAGAAATCGAACTCTTGTCCGCTCCATATCGGGAAGCTTTCTGGCACCGAAACGTGGAACAGTTTCAACTGTACCATATCTACCACTAGGCCTTGCATAAGGCCAGCATAGCCACCGCCAGCAGGGAACATTTCGGCATAGCGGCCATAGCTATCAGTAAATATAACACCATAGAAGGAGCCGTCTATCATATTACCGATAGCACCTGCCAGTATTAATGCAACGCAGGTAGTAAAGCCCCAGTGCTCGTTGCGCTTAATGCAGCGCAGCAAAAACCAAAAGCCACCCGTAACCGCTACCAAACGGAAGGCGCTAAGGAACAGCTTGCCCCATACGCCCGGTAGCTTCATACCGAATGCCATGCCCGGGTTCTCGACAAAGTTGATGATGAACCAACTGGTAACAGGTATTTCCTCGCCCAACATCATGTGGGTTTTCACCCACAGCTTGGTTATCTGGTCAATTACCAGAATGGCTACTATAATCAGTAATGCTTGATATTTTTTCATGCTAATACAACAATACAAAAATTAATTCAGCTCCACTTTTACCTGTAGCATATCCTCGTTCATCTCCACCTCGTCGAACTCAGCCAATGACTCTACCAATACTATTTCTTTGGCCAATACTTCGTTGCAGATATAGTCTTTAAAGCCGTTCAGCGCCTCTTCGAAGGTTGCATTCTTAACCACGCTTACTTTTATACGGTCAAGTACTTGAAAGTCCTTGTCCTTACGCAGGTTCTGCACCTTGTTTACAAACTCGCGGGCGTTGCCTTCTTTGCGCAGCTCATCGGTTATGGTTACGTCAAGCGCTACTGTTAAGCCCGCATCGCTGGCTACTAACCATCCCGGTATGTCTTCGCTTAGTATCTCTACATCAGCTATTGTCAACTCGAAGGTATCGCCGCCTTCAAGGTTAAGCACATACTTCTGCTCTGCTTCTATCTTGGCTATATCATCGGTGGTAAAAGCCATTACCGCATTCTGCACGGCCTTCATTTTAGTACCTGCGCGCTTGCCCAGTTCCTTAAAGTTTGGCTTTATCTTCTTTTTGATGATACCCGATGCATCATCTATATATTCTATCTCCTTCACGTTCACCTCGCCCAATATGTAGCTTTCTACATTCTGTAGCTGCTCCTTCATTTTGTTGCTCAGTACAGGTATCAATACCTTGCCTAGCGGCTGACGTACTTTTATCTTCTCCTTTTTACGCAGCGAGAATATCAACGAACAAGCCTTCTGCGCCAATTCCATGCGCTCTTCCAGGTCCTGGTCTATGTACTTCGCATCAGGCGTGGTCAGGTACGTTAAGTGTACTGAATCATGTTGCAGCGGCGTGTTATTTGCCTTGGCCTTGTCGCGCACTACATCGGTTAAGTTTTTATACATCCACTCGCTAAAGAATGGTGATACAGGGCTCATCAACTGCGTAACTACGTTCAAGCACTCGTATAGTGTTTCATAAGCGGCTTGCTTATCGCGGCTCATTTCGCCTTTCCAAAAACGGCGACGGCTCAAGCGCACGTACCAGTTGCTTAGGTGCTCATCCACAAACGCCTCTATGGCACGTGCGGCGGGTGTAACGTCGTAGTCGTTCATGCGCTCGGTTACATAAGCTACCAGCGTTTGCAGCTTGCTTAGTATCCAGCGGTCCAACTCCGTGCGCTCGCTTAGCGGCACTATGTTCATCTCGTCTATTACAAACTTATCTAGGTTGGCATATAGCGCGAAGAAGGCATAAGTGTTGTACAGCGTACCATAGTGCGAACGCATAGTATCCTGCAAACCGTTGATGTCGAACTTCAGGTTTTCCCAAGGGTCGCTGTTGCGCATCATATACCAGCGGGTAGCATCGGCACTGTATTTCTCTATGGCCTCAAATGGGTCAACTACGTTGCCCAAACGCTTGCTCATTTTCTCGCCCTTCTTATCCAATAGCAAGCCGTTGCTCACTACGTTTTTATAGGCTACGCTATCGAACAACATTACCGCTAACACGTGTAAGGTAAAAAACCATCCACGGGTTTGGTCAACACCTTCAGCTATGAAATCAGCCGGATATGATTTCTTAAACTTCTCCTCATTCTCGAATGGGAAGTGCCACTGCGCATAAGGCATAGCACCACTATCAAACCATACATCTATCAAATCAGCTACACGCTTCATTGGTTTACCTGTATCCGATACCAATATTATCTCATCTACCTGCGGCTTGTGCAGGTCGGTAACTTCATAAGGCCGCATAAAGCCAGCAGTAACCGACTTAGCTATCTCGGCTTGTAGCTCTGCTAAGGAGCCAATGCACTTCTCTTCGGTCTTATCTTCGCTTATCCATAGTGGTAGCGGCGTGCCCCAATAGCGGCTGCGCGATAGGTTCCAGTCAACCAAGTTTTCTAACCATTGTCCGAAACGACCTTCGCCTGTGTGAGCAGGTTTCCAGTTGATGGTTTTGTTTAGTTCTATCAGGCGGTCTTTTACGGCCGTTGTTTTTATAAACCAGCTATCAAGCGGGTAGTATATCACGGGCTTATCGGTACGCCAGCAGTGCGGGTAGTTGTGCTCGTACTTTTCTGTTTTAAAAAGCTTGTTCTCCAACTTCAGCTTCAGCACTATCAGGTCGTCTGCCGTCATATAGCTTTTCAGGTCAGCTATTATGTTGTTTACGCGCAGTATCTCTTTTTGTAGGTGGAACTCCTGCTCCTTCTCGGCATCGGTAAGGTACGCCTCTTTTACATAACGGCCTTCCAATGGAAACACAGCATCATTTACTTCCTCAACAAACTTACCTTGGCGGTCAACCAAGGTTAACGAGCCTATGCCGTTTTGTTTCGCTACGCGGAAGTCATCGCTACCGAAAGACGGTGCGATGTGCACTATACCCGTACCATCGGTAGTGGTTACAAAGTCGCCCACCAATACGCGGAACGCATCGCCATCGGTAGGCTGTGTGTATGGCAATAGCTGCTCATAGCGTATGCCTTCCAACTCTCTACCCTTGGCAGATAAACCTGTGCTATATGGTATAGCCTTGTCGCCTTTCTTGTAGTCTTCCAGTTTCAGTTCTGCGTTATCGGCACTAAAGTACTTGCCGAACAAGTCCTTCGCCAACACTACCGATACAGGTTCAAAGGTATATGGGTTAAAGGTCTTCACCTTCACATATTCTATACCTGCGCCCACAGCCAATGCGGTGTTGCTTGGCAAGGTCCACGGTGTGGTTGTCCATGCCATAAAGCGCACATCTTCATTCTCGCTCTCAAACAGAAAAGCAGATTTATCGTCCTTCTTTATCTTGAACTCTACCACTGCCGTTACATCCTTCACATTGCGGTAGCAGCCCGGTTGGTTCAATTCATGCGAACTTAAACCCGTACCTGCCGCAGGCGAGTATGGCTGTATGGTGTAGCCCTCGTATAGCAAACCCTTATCGTACAGCTTTTTCAGTATCGACCATAGGCTTTCTATGTAGTTGTTCTCGTACGTTATGTACGGGTCGTTCATATCTACCCAGTAGCCCATCTTCTCCGTCATGTCGTTCCACACATCGGTAAAGCGCATTACGTCTTCGCGGCACAGGCGGTTGTATTCGGCTATGGTTATTTTGGTACCTATATCGGCCTTGGTTATGCCCAGTTGCTTTTCTACGTTCAGCTCTACAGGTAGGCCGTGCGTATCCCAACCGGCCTTACGCTCCACACGGAAGCCCTGCAGCGTTTTGTAGCGGCAAAACATATCCTTGATGGTACGGCTCATTACGTGGTGAATACCCGGCTTACCATTGGCACTTGGCGGCCCTTCGTAGAACACAAAAGGCTTATCTTCCGAACGCTCGCTTACGCTACGCTCGAAAATTTTGTTCTCCTTCCACCATTGCAGTATTTGCTTTTCGATAGAAGGCATGTTCATTTGCCCATATTCCGGGTAGCCGGTGCTACCTGCATTTTTCCTTTCCATAGCCCGCGAATATAATCAAACAGAGGGTGCTTTTTAAGGGTTTTGAGGCAATATGCAACACTTATTAGCGTTTACAGGCGTATTTAATAATTTAGCTGCATGAGTTTTACGGCAAAGTTGAAGGCTACTGTTTGTTTTATATTGTTAGGCACGGCGCTACAGGCGCAGGTGGCCATAGGTACTTGGAAGAGTTTTATGCCCTTTAGTTCGGCAGTAGGTATGTGCAATGCCGGGGATAAACTATATGTAGCTTGCAACAAAAGTATATACAGCTACGAAAAGGAAACGGGGCTTTTCGAGTTTTTCGATAAAAGCAATATGCTGAGCGATGTAGACGTAAAAACCATTTGCTACGATGCCGGTACCAATGGCCTTGTAGTAGCTTATGCCAACGGCAATATCGACCTGATTTTCAATGATAGCGAGGTTTACAACCTCCGCGATATACTTATTGAAAACTCCTCTACATCTATAGGCATTAACCACCTGTATATCAATAATGGCAACTGTTATCTTTCAAGCGATATAGGTATTTCGGTAATAAACCTTAGCCGCAAGGAAATAACTAACACTTACATTATCGGTTCAACTGGCAGCCCGGTTAAAGTAAACGCCACTACCATAAACGGGAACTATATATATGCTGCCACTGCCGATGGTGTAAAGTATGCCCCCGTAAACAGCACTAACTTACAGGACTTTAATGCATGGAGCTTATTTACGCCTAGCCAAGGTATACCTAGCCAAAATGCAACATTGGTAGCAGGTAATGGCAGTAAGGTATATGCTAGCATAAAAGGCCTAGCTACCGATACGTTATACGAATACGATGGCAGCAATTGGACCCAAAAGTATTTTGCAACAGGCGAAACCTTCAGCAATCTAGAAACAGTTAACGGAACACTGCACTATAGTATATGGAACAACAACAATACTACAGCTGGTAAGCAAGGCACCATAGATGCAGGTACTGGTGCCATGAATACCTTTAACACCACCGGACACGTAAGGCCCATAAATTGGTTTAGCGATAACGGCAAAAGGTGGGAGGCCGACTACTGGAACGGCTTCTTTAAACAAGAAAACGGCAATGTACAGAACTTGAACCCTAACGGCCCCTTTAACAGTACAGCCTACGACCTTGAAACAGGCAATGATGGCACCTTATACGTTGCCGCTGGTGGTGTAGATGATTCGTACGGCTCTACCTATAACTCTTCGGGCTTTTATATAAAGCGCGGTATAGAGTGGGAGAACAGAAACATATATACCGATGGCATATTGAACGAAATGTTCGATTTGATTTCAGTAGCCAATAACGACGCCAAGGGCAAAACATACTTTGCATCTTTTTACATGGGCTTGGTAGAATATGACCACAACTCGAAAAGCATTGTGATTTATAACAAGGACAATGCTGCCTTTTTAGAAAAAACACAGGGCGACACTGGCCGCACTCGCCTTAGCGCCCTAAATGTGGATGCCAATGGCAACCTTTGGATATTTAATGGCGGTGGATTAAGGCCATTAAAGGTTGTAAAGCCCGATGGAAGCTGGAAAGACTACACAACAAGTACCAGCCTGATTATGAAACGCATGTTGTTTGATAGAAACGGACAACTATGGGCTCCTATACGTACCAATGGTAGCGGCCTATATGTTCGCAACTTTAACGGCACGCTAGATAACGAAAGCGACGATAAACAGCGCATACTTGGTACCGGTGCCGGTAACGGCGCCCTGCCCGATGCTGTGTGCTACTGTGTGGTAGAAGATAAGGACGGCAATATATGGGTAGGCACCAACCAAGGCATAGCCACCTTTTACTGTGGTAGTAACGTAATGAACGGTTGCGATGCAGACTTGATAACGGTAGAGCGCGATGGCTACCTAGGCTACTTGTTTGGCAACGAAACAGTGCGGGCCCTAGCAGTAGATGCAGCCAACCGCAAATGGGTAGGTACTACCAATGGGCTTTGGTTGATATCGGCCGATGGAAAAACCGAGCTGCTAAAGTTTACCGTAGAAAACAGTCCTTTACCAGCTAACCAAATTACCGATATTGAAATAGACGATGCAAGCGGAGAGGTTTACATAGCTACCACCAATGGTATAGTAAGCTATCAAGGCGATGCCATAGCACATTGCGATGATTGTGACGGTGCGTTGGTGTATCCTAACCCCGTAAAGCCAGATTACGCGGGCCCTATTGCCATAAAAGGTTTAGCTGAAGATGCGTATGTAAAAATTACCGATGCTACGGGCACCTTAGTTTTTCAAGGCAAAGCCAATGGTAGCCAAATGGTATGGGACGGCAAAGGCTATAACGGCACAAAGGCAAAAAGTGGCGTATATCTAGTGTTTAGTTCAACACAACAAGGAAAAGATAGAGAGGTAGCCAAGATTGTGCTGCTTAACTAAGCTTTTGCCTGGCATTATAATAAAACAGACCAACTATTACTATTAACCACAGCACAATCTGCATATACACTAACTGTTTTACGTAAGGCGGTTTAAACTCAAAGTATACTTGGTGCATACCACTGGGCACCGCTACTGCCATAAAAGTAAAGTTCGATTTAATAATATCTATCGGCATACCGTCTATGCTGCATTGCCAACCAGGGTAGTAGTTTTGTAGTAGGTTTAAATAGGTTGGTTGCGTTGCATCTACCTTTACAGCTATCGCATTCGGTTCAAATTTTGTTACCGTGGTTGTAGCCTTATTTGCTCCATCAATACAATGTATCTTCCCAAAATCAGCATATACCGATTGTATAGATATGTCATCGTTTATAGAATCGGTCATATAGCAGCTCCAAGGCCTAATACAAGAGGTAGTGTAAGCAAGAGGGTTCTGAATTACCACCTCGTATAAGGCGGAATGGGTAAAACGCTTATAGCTCTTCAACACAAACGGGTTATATCCATCGTGGCTAAGTTCCTTTTTAATTATTACCGTATTATATACCATAGGGCTTAAGGCTTCAGGTGCCATAACTACGGTTTGCACTATAGGCCTTTGGCTAGGTATAGGAAAATTGTGGGGAAGTTTAGCAGCTTCTGCGGCAAAGGTTTTCACTGGTATGTTGCATATCTTGGTAGCTGCTATATTCATTTGTGCTGCCAATGTTACATCTAGCACCCAAAGTAGTGAAATAACTATTGCTAAGCTTCTAGTGTTAAACAATGCAATACCTATAAAAACCAGGGCTAACAGTATACCTAACGCAGCGCACTGCACTATAATATTGGCCCATATGTTATTGTTATTATTGAATGCTACTACCGATTGTATTGAAGTAAAGTCGGGAAAGCGTAGCTTAATAGTTTCATGCTGTATAGCCAATAAAAATGCAATAGCTATCAACAAGGCGACAACTATGGTTGCGCCGGCAAAGTGGCGCTTTACATTTGGGTGCTGAAACGAATATAGCACCCTTAAACCTTGTGCTGCCAATAACAAAAGAGCAAGCAATGCACCGGCCCTAAATATAGCGGGGTGCCTAAACATGTTCATTAACGGCACATTGTAATACAGCCATGCGCGCAAAGGGGTATAAGCCCCAAACGAAACCAGTAAAAACAAAACGGCTATAAGCAGTAGCATTATGTTCTGCTTGCGATTGCCATATATAAGCGCTATATAGATTAATGGCAGTGCTATAATGCCCATATACATATTGCGCATTGCTATATCGGTATCGAAAAAGGGGATGTCAACAGCCGTGCTGAAGGGTAAAATAAGCGATAGTAACGATTGGGGGCTAAAGGGATTATCCATTACCGAGTGCAAACCAAGCATATCGCCTCTTGCTTGGTACGGCAAACTATCGAGCATGGAATACAAATACCCAGAACATAGTACTATAGATATCAAGGCCATTATGCCCGACTTAAATAATAACTGTATACTATTGTGCCTTTGACTTATGGCATAATACAAGAACATAAAACCAAGCACATAAGCGCTTAAAATGGCAAAAACGATATAGCCGCCTAAAACACACAGAGCCATAGCAATACCACCATAAACAAAATACTTCCATTGCTTGGTAGCACACCCTTTTATATAATACAAGAACACAAAAGGCAACCATGCCAAGCTATATGTAAACGAAAACAAGGCTGCACTTGAAACGAAAAAACCTGTAAATGGAAAAACCAATCCTGCGGCTATTGCTATCCTTCTATTGCTAGTAAAGTTTTCTGCCAACTTATACATGCCTACACCAGCAATAATAAGATGCAGCACATACTCTATTTTAAGTACATAGGCATTGAACCCAAACACGTAATACAACAACATGTTTACAGGATACCAAAAGCCAGTAGATGGGTCGGAAAATACCGGTGCCCCTAAATATGCATATGGGCACCACAAAGGCAAATTACCTTGTTTTAAGGCATCGGCTATATAACTACTAAAGGGGTAATGATAATTCATTATATCCCACATAGGCATGTAGGTAAAATACTGGCTAACAAAACCCGCCATTACCACTACCGTAGCTACTATACAAAAAAGGGTAAATATGGACTTCAGTGCTTTCAATATAACCTTATTAGTTGCTAAGTAAGTATAATTGCAGGGTAATAAATAGATCTCTATATTTCTGTTTGTGAATATGATTAAAAGCCGGATGCATAACTTATTTTTTTTCCTTCATCAATATCGGTTATCGCTTATATGGCTTTGCCTACTTGTACTTACATTCTTCATTTACCTGCCATCTAACAATTCGCTGCTTATAGATGACGGCATTGCTGGATTGGTAGATTTTGAAAAACAAGGTTATTCCGGCTTTATAAACTCATTCAATTTTCCAAGCCTGTACTACATGCACGATATTGCTATGTTGCTTATATATGCTATAGTTGGCAAGTCCTCGTTCGGGTGGTTTATGATTATGATCTTTATGCATTTTATCAATGCATCATTAGCATATATACTGTTCAAGTCGCTATACACAGCATTCAGTATTAAGTATGCAAAACACATTGCCTTAGCGGGTGCAGCTCTATTTTTGCTTTCGCCCTACCAAACCGAAAATGTACTGTGGGCAGCTACCATACACTATAGCATTGCATTAACATTTTTGCTGGTTTCAGGTTTAATAATACTGCGGCAGCTAAACAATAATAAACTAACTTTTTGCAGCGTACTCCTTATATCGCTTTTGCATATAGCGGCCATTACTTCATTAGAAATTGCGCTGGTTTTTCCTGCAATATATTTTGTTATTGCAGTATTTGTATTGCGTATAGGTAAAAACGTTATTACCATATGGCAGTTCTGCTTAAAGATATTATTGCCTCTTACCCTAATAACTATACTATATTTTGCTTTTACAGCCGTACTTAAAGGCATGCTTATACCACATTATGGTAGCGAGCACATAGCTAACTTATCATATGCCAACTATATTATCAATACAGCCAAACATACGCTTAAGCTTTTTAGCTATGCCCACTTTGCAAATTACCAATGGCGCGAAATAGCATACACTTTCTGCGAGCGTTGGAAAGTTATATCACTGCTGTTATTCTTACTTGCCACTGTAGGTGGAGTTACTGTATATTATAGATTCAAAAAAAATGGTATAGCCCTATATGTATTACTGTTACTATGCGCTTTCATACTTTTGTTCCCGGTATTGAATATGTACTTTATGTACTTGTTCACTCCGGAAAACGACAGACTTTCATACTTCTATTCCTTGTTCTTATATCAGCTACTTGCCATAGTGTTTATTAGTGCTTCGTGGCGTTGGGGCATAGGCATTATATTATTATTTGGCTGTGTTGGCATTTTCTTCCTTATACAAACGGTAAATAAATGGCATGAAGCTGGCGCAGTTCATACTAATCTTATCAATTCATTTGCATGGGGCAATCAACCTAAAGTATATGTTCTTAACCAACCTAATAACTATAAAGGCGTATACGAGTTTAGAACCAACCGCAGATTATCTCGCGCATTATTCTTCTTTAAAGGTATAGAAATAGGAGATAGCATAACGCATGTTTTGTCATCTGCACAAGCTAATCTACACGATTCTACCCTGGTAAGCATACTTAACGATAGCACCCTTCAAGTAGATTTTATAAGCAATGGGGGATGGTTAATGCACGAGCGTGTAGGCGCTAGCAACTATAGCACACCAGAGTATAGCGTAACAGTTGACCCATGGAAACCTTCGTACCAAGTAGTGTTTCACAACAAGCGCAAAGATGCCGCTTACATTTATGCCACCGATAACGTGTTTAAAAAGCTGGAGGGCTTTTAAGAAATGGACCACAAAACGCGCGGCATTATTCTACATACCATTAAGTACAGCGAAAGCAGTGTAATAGCTAAAATATACACTGAGAAGTTCGGCTTGCTGTCGTTTTTGGTAAAGGGCGTGCGCGCTTCCAAGTCGAAGAACAAGGCAAGCATGATGCAGCCTCTTACACTGTTGGATATGGAGATAAGCTACCGCGAAACCCGCGGCCTGCAATACATAAAAGAATATAGCCGCGCCTACAATTATACATCTGTACCCTTCGATACTTTGAAGAGTGCCATAGCTATGCTGTTGCTAGAAGTAATAACCAAAAGCATACACGAGCATGAACCGAACGATGAGATGTTCGAGTTTATTTATGAATCGTTTGTGGCGCTTGATGTTGATGCGCACCTCAACCCCGATTTCCATTTGCTGTTCCTGCTTAGTTTTGCGCGCTTTTTAGGGTTTGCTCCGCATAATAATTACGCTGAAGGCAATAGGTATTTCGAAATGCAAGAAGGGGTTTTTGTAATAAGTGAATTTGGACATAACGTATTAGGTCGGCGCGATAGCGAAATGCTTAGCCACTTGCTAAACACGCCGCTGTATATGCATACTGATGTAAAGCTTACACGCGCCGATAGGCAGTCGCTGTTGCGCAACTTGATAAAGTATTATCAACTACACTTGGAGAACTTTAACTTAAAGTCGCCCGATATTTTGGAAACTTTGCTTGACTAAAAACGAACATTTAACCACTAAGGCACGAAGAGAAAAACTCGAAGGGCGCAAAGGAATAATCAATAAGATGTATGTCTTTACCCCTTTGTTTAACCCCTTAGCCTTTTAAACATTTAAACACGAACAATGGCACTAGATATATTAAGCCCCGCACTAGAAAAATACATTAAGGAAAACAGCACCGCAGAAGATACTGTGCTGCAAGAGCTGACCCGCGAAACGCACCTAAAGATACAGATGCCGCAGATGTTGAGCGGGCACCTACAAGGCTTATTCTTAGAGTTTGTAAGCCGCATGGTGCAACCCAGAAGGATACTGGAGATAGGCACCTTTACAGGCTACTCGGCTATATGCTTGGCCAAAGGTTTGACCGATGATGGTTTGCTATACACCATTGATATAAACGATGAATTGGAGCCTATCAACACCAAGTATTTCGCGAAGGCAGGCATAAGCAATAAAGTGAAGCGCATAAGCGGCGATGCCAAGAAGTTGGTAGCTGGTATAGATGAGACTTTCGACATTGTATTTATAGATGCCGATAAGCAGAACTATGCGGCGTACTTCGACCTAGTAATAGACAAGGTGCGCAAAGGCGGCTACATAATAGCCGATAACGTGCTATGGAGCGGCAAGGTGGCTGAAGAAAACAAAAACAAGGACACACAAGCTATACACGACTATAACCAGCAAGTAGTAAAGGACCCACGCGTTATCAACTACATTTTGCCCCTGCGCGATGGACTAAATATTGCACAAAAGATAGCCTAAAGCACAACATACGGTGCAGATGTTACGTTTAACCTATGAGTAACCATTGGTAAGTTCGAGGTTGGAAAAATCTGTTGTATGAAGAAGGTTATCGGTTCAGCATTACTTTTAACAATAACAGCCCTTAGTTTTGGGCAAAAGGCCGACATACAGGCCTATATCAATCAGTACAAAGATGTGGCTATCGAAGAGATGGTGCGCGCGGGCATACCGGCGTCTATCACTTTGGCGCAAGGTATATTGGAGAGCGGCTGCGGCAAATCTCCACTTTCAACAAAGGCTAACAACCACTTTGGTATTAAGTGCAAAGACGGTTGGGATGGCGAGAAATACTACTACGACGATGATGCGCCACAGGAGTGTTTCCGCGTGTATAGCAATGCCCGCGAAAGCTATAGCGACCACTCAGATTTTCTAGTTACACGTGCCCGCTATGCATC
>JAFDYM010000465.1 GCA_018267435.1 Bacteroidota bacterium
AAGCCCACATATCCGCTGTTGTTCAATGTCATCATGGTAGTACCGTTATAGTTCCTTACACCTGCGTGTGGATTAAGGTCGGTACCTGCATGGTAACCAATATCTAGGAACGTACTGCCTTGGCCCGCTGTACCTATGCTCCAATGCTTATGCGCACCGCTTTCGCCCGCATCAAACCCACCTAGCATAAATGTGGAGCCGTGGTTTACATTGCTGCTGTTGCCCGACATCATTACTGTAGCTGGGTATATACCTGTCATACCCACGGTAGGCCTATCGGCACCATCGGCATATATGCCGCCTGTAGTACCACCAGCTATATGTAGTTTTATTTGCGGGTTGGTCATGTTTATACCCGTGTTGCCGCGTATGTAAGTGCGGCCTGTGCCGCCTTCCACATCAAACAAGGGGGTCCAACTAGTTGAGAATATACCGAAATGTTTGCTTTGGTCCATATGTATGCCAAAGCCTTGGCGGCCCCATACACCGCGTGCCGATGAGCCTTTTATTAAGCCTTCATCCCAGCCTGCACCTGTATTGCGCAGCCAAGTTACTTTTGGCCATTCATCAAGGTCGGCATTGGTAAAGCTGCCCAGGTTTATGGTGCTGCCATCGTTGCTAAGGTTGCTGGCTGCTACCCAAGTGCTACCGTTGTGGTAAAGTGTATTGGTAGTGCTGCCTGCTGGCAATACACCGCCAGGTAAGCTTTGTGTAGTTAAGTTACCGCTAGCATCAGCAGCTACCATACGTGTACCGCTACCTGCAAGGTTACCTATGGTTACTACACCGTTACTGTTTATGCGCATACGTTCTACTAAGCTTGCCGTGTTATCTGGTGTAGTGCTAAAAGTCATATATGCACCACGCGCTGCACCCGTCCATGTTTGGCTAGCGTAGCCGCTTATTTCGGTGCCACCGTTCCAGCCATTCGAATAGCTAGCGCCATCGTAACCGCCCATAGCTATACCGCCTAGGTTAAAGCCTGCAGTTACAGCGCCTGCTCCATTCGAACGTTGTGTAAGAAAATGGTTGCGGTTGGTAGATGTTGCATTTGCAGAGCGCGTTAATACATTCCATTCGGTATTATTAATTACCGATATGGGCTGCGATGGTGCTGTAGTACCTAAGCCTAAATAACCTGCAGCTGTAATAATACCTGCTGCTGCTGTGGCACCATTACCTAAGTAAATACCACCTGTACCCTTATAAAAGTTTAGGTATGTAGCCGAAGCGCCATTGGCAGCATCCAAGTGTAAGTTGCCGTTAGTGGTTACTACGCTTGCATTGTTGTCAACGTTGCCATTGCCACCTATGCGTAAGTTGGCGCCCCATGTGCTATTAGGGCCATATATGCTGTATCTATCTTGGTAAACATGCAGTGCAGCCGCAGGCGATGTAGTGCCAAAGCCTATGTTGCCACCGTTGTTATAAATATTGCTGCTGTTAAGTACCCATGTGCTACCGTTCCAATAGGTAGTGTTACCTGCTGCTGCGCCTGCTGCCAATGTGCCTGCTGGGCCTTGTGGGCCTGCCGCACCAGCGGGTCCTTGTGCACCTGCTGCGCCTGCCGGACCCTGTGGGCCTGCCACACCTGGGTTACCTTGAGGGCCTTGCGCACCTGCAGGACCAGCCGGACCTTGTGCGCCTACTGCACCTTGGCTGCCTGTAGCGCCTGTTATACCTTGTGGGCCTGCTGGACCTTGTGCTCCCGCAGCCCCTGGGTTGCCTTGCGGACCTTGCGGCCCAGCTGGGCCTTGCGGACCTACAGCTGCTTGCCATGCAGTACCGTTATAATAGTTGAATTGGTTTGTAGTGGTGTTATATATCAATAAGCCATTGGTAGGGCTTATAATAGCATCGCGCTGCGTAGTTGTCATACGCGGCACCAATATACCTTTGCTGCTCGAATTTACATCCAGTATTGCCTTGCTATCTGGTATTGATGTACCTATACCTACGGTCCCTTCTATAATAGCACCATCGGCTGGTGCGGCAACTACGCCCGAGTAGCTATTACCAATGGCAATGCCACCTTTAACGTCCAGCTTGCTTTTAGGATCGTTGGTGCCTATTCCCACGTTTTGTTGGGCAAAGGCTAAAATAGAACTGCATACCAATACCGATAAGGGTAATAGCTGTTTCATGGCTTTTATTTATTGATATCAAATGTAATTAAACCCTAGTTGTAGCCCATATGGCTAACCAAAAAACGGCAAACAGAAATTGCCAAATACTCTATTGCACACACCCACTTTATGCTCTGCCTAATGGGTGCGAATATAATATATACAGCCCCCAATCTCCATTTAAAAGTATATACATAAAAAAGCCACCAGCCTAATAAATAAGGCGGTGGCTTTTTACTAATTACTGTTTATCAACCTTAACTGGGCCTTTTGCCGGGTCGGCAAACTTGGCGCCGTTGTTTATCTCTTTAGCACGCTCTTCGGTTACTGCTACCGCTTCTTGCTTGGCTTTTTCTTCATCAGCTTTCAATTTCGCAGGAAGTTCTTTTAACCAGTAGTTTTGAATACGCTCTTTTATTGATGGGTTTACCTTTATAGCTTCCATTACCTCGCTGCTAGTTGTATTAGATTCAGCTTTACGCTCTGCCGATGTTTTTACTTTGCCAAATGCCATCCAGTTGAATTGCATATTGTCAAGTGCTTTATCGCTCTCAATAGTAAATGAATTGGCTGTTACATTTGTTACCGCAAGGTATACGCCAGGTTTAGTAGCAGTTACGTTTACTACTGGTAGCGCACCTTTAAAGTCTTTATCAAACTGTACGGTAGTGCTAGTGCCGTTGATAGATGCAACACCGAATTCGTGTACTTCGGTA